>CAKSGG010000003.1 GCA_934454215.1 uncultured Clostridia bacterium | reverse complement strand
TTAGAGTTCGTCGGTAACTACGCCTCGGTGGACTTTCACCACAGAGCATTGATATGCCCGTCATACTCAAAAAAGAGGTCGGTTTAATACGACCTCTTTTAATAATACGAAACAACATGCCCGACCGACAATGTTTTCGGCATATCTATAATACGCTGATTTGCAGAACCTCTGAATTTCAGCGTTATATCTTTTTTATCTTCCATAAATTCTCCGTCAACCAATACGTCAATCAGCGAAAGAAGTTCATCTGTAACCTCACACCTCGCACGGCTGTCCGCTTTTAATTCTTCATATAAATATCCGCTGAATACCCATATGCTCTTTGACGGAAATCTGCGGCGCACTTCCCTTATAAACGGCAGCAGTGCACGCTGATTCTGCGGCTCAAACGGCTCTCCGCCCAGAACCGTCAGCCCCGATATATATTCGGGCGATAAAGCCTCGTAAAGCTCGTCAGCCGTTTCCCTCGTGAATTGTCTGCCGTAACCGAAATCCCATGCGACCTCGTTAAAGCAGTTTTTGCATTGGTGCGTACAGCCCGAAACGAACAGCGATACTCTTACGCCCGGACCGTTTGCAATATCTGTCTTTTTTATTTCTCCGTAATTCACAGGTGCATCACTCTATCCTTAATCTCCTGCGTACGGCCCTGATTCCAGAACTGCGTTCCAATATAGCCGCAGGTGCGCCTTGCAACGTCCATTTTGTCCTGGTCTCTGTTTTTGCAGTTCGGGCACTCCCAAATAAGCTTGCCGTGGTCGTCGGTCACAATCTGAATTTCTCCGTCATAACCGCAGTTCTGACAATAATCGCTCTTGGTGTTAAGCTCCGCATACATGATATTATCGTAAATATGTTTCATAACCGCAAGCACCGCTTCGATATTCTGTTTCATATCGGGAACTTCAACATAGCTGATTGCTCCGCCCGGTGAAAGCTTTTGGAAATTCGATTCAATCGAAAGCTTTGAGAATGCGTCAATTTCCTCCTTAACATGAATATGATAGCTGTTTGTTATGTAGTTTTTATCCGTTACGCCTTCGATAATTCCAAATCTCTTTTGCAGGCATTTCGCAAATTTATATGTGGTCGATTCCATAGGCGTTCCGTAAATGCTGAAATCAATATTCGTTTCCTCTTTCCAGCGCTTGCATGCGTCGTTCAAATGCTCCATAACCGACAGTGCGAACGGCATTGCAACAGGGTCTGTATGTGATTTGCCCGTCATGTACTTTGTACATTCGTACAAGCCTGCATATCCCAAAGAGATTGTCGAATATCCGCCGAAAAGCAACTTATCTATCGTTTCGCCTTTTTTCAGTCTTGCCAATGCTCCGTGCTGCCACAGAACAGGCGCAACGTCCGACGGAGTACCCTTTAAGCGCTCGTGTCTGCACATAAGAGCCTTGTAGCAAAGTGCAAGACGCTCGTCAAGTATTTTCCAAAAGCTATCCATATTTCCGCCCGATGAGCACGCAGCGTCAACAAGATTAATAGTAACGACGCCCTGATTGAAACGCCCGTAATATTTCGGGTTTCCGTCTTTGTCGATATACGGAGTAAGGAACGAGCGGCAACCCATGCACGGATAGCAGTGACCAACGCCGTTTTTATCTACTTTATTTTTAAGCATTATTTTTTCCGATATATAATCGGGAACCATACGCTTTGCCGTACATTCCGCAGCAAGCTTTGTTATGTACCAGTATTTGCTGTCCTCATGAATATTATCCTCTTCAAGCACGTAAATAAGCTTGGGGAATGCGGGAGTAATATATACGCCCTTTTCATTCTTAACGCCCAGTATTCTTTGTTTGAGCATTTCCTCTATTATAAGTGCAAGGTCGTCTCTTGTCTGACCCTCCTCAACCTCGTCAAGGTACATGAACACCGTAACGAACGGCGCCTGACCGTTTGTTGTCATAAGCGTTATAACCTGATACTGAATCATCTGTACGCCTCTTTGAATTTCTTCTCTGACGCGCATTTCGGCAATTTCGTTTATTTTATCCTCGTCAAGAGGCAGCTCGGCAGCCTCGAACTCGGTTTTCACTATTCTGCGTATTTTCTTACGGCTCACGTCAACAAACGGCGCAAGATGCGAAAGAGTTATACTCTGACCGCCGTACTGCGAGCTTGCAATCTGCGCTATGCACTGCGTTGCGATGTTGCACGCCGTCGAAAAGCTTTTCGGCTTTTCAATCATGGTTTCGCTTATAACAGTTCCGTTCTGGAGCATATCTTCAAGATTTACAAGACAGCAGTTGTGCATATGCTGTGCAAAATAATCCGAATCATGGAAGTGAATCAGACCCTCCTCATGCGCTTTCACAACGTCCTGCGGCAGCAGAATACGTCTTGTTATATCCTTTGATACCTCGCCCGCCATATAGTCTCTCTGAACGCTGTTTACAACGGGATTTTTGTTTGAATTTTCCTGCTTGACTTCCTCGTTGTCACATTCGATAAGGCTCAAAATTCTGTCGTCCGTCGAGTTCGCCTTTCTTACAAGCGCTCTTTTATATCTGTATGTAACGTATTTTCTTGCAACGTTGAACGCATGGCGTGACATAATCTGATTTTCCACCATATCCTGTATTTCCTCAACGTTTACCGTATGTCTTATATTTGAGCATTGATTTGTAACGGTTGAAGCAATTTCATTAATATGCTCCTTTGTAAGTCTCTCCACCTCGGCAACCTCGCCGTTTGCTCTCTCCACTGCGGAAATTATTTTTGCAATATCAAATTTAACCTCCGTACCGTTGCGTTTCATAACCATTATCTTCTTATTCAGTTTTCTGTTATCGGTTAATTCCTTATCCATTTTTCTCCCTTTCTCTTAAACTACCCGAAAATTTCCCGTAAACACAAGACTTTCACTGATATTGACCTATAATTTTGTCAACCAAATATTGTATGTAAATTGTGCATGAAATGTAAAATCTAACTATATCTTGTGTGTATTAATAACTATACTATTATTTTCCCCGAAAGTCAAGAGTAATAATAGACAAATACAACGGGTAATTTTCTACAGTATTTCTACCTTAAATTTGTGTAACATTTATTACACGAATTGTTACATAAATTACAAATTAATGCACGGAGCAGTTTAAATTTGCCAAAATAACAAAAAAGTCTTGACAAACGGGCGCAGACACTGTATAATAGATGAGGTGTCTGATTTTTTGGAATAAAGAACAATCAATCGGGATTGTTAGACTAAACAGGGAGGTGCTATAGTATATGAAAATGACATTTCAGCCGAAAAAACGCCAGAGAGCAAAGGAGCACGGCTTTAGAAAAAGAATGGCTACTAAATCGGGAAGAAAGATTTTAGCTTCAAGAAGACAAAAGGGCAGAAAGTCTTTGACCGCGTAAGCAGATTTATATCGGCAAAAAGCTTTACGCTTTTTGCCTTTTATATTATTATGAAGATAACGGAAAACACTCAGTCCCTCAAACGCAGGAACGATTTTAACAGACTGTACAGGCGTGGTAAAAACGAGGTCGGTGGTTATATTGCCGTTTACAGCATGAAAAACCGCATGAACTCAAACCGTCTCGGTCTGACGGTGAATAAATCCGTCGGCAAGGCGGTCGTGCGCAGCAGAACAAAACGTTTGCTGAGAGAATGTTACCGCAGTTTTGAGGACAGGCTTCCGTCGGGCTATGATTTTGTGCTTGTCGCAAGGTCACGTGCGGCGGGGAAATCACTTGCACAGCTTGAACGGGACTTGGGATATGTATTAAAAAAGTCGGATTTGTTAGATAAATGAAGAGGATTTTTATAACTTTAATTGATTTTTACAGACACTGCATTTCGCCGTATAAGGGAGGGCCATGCTGTAGGTTTGTACCTACGTGTTCTCAGTACGCAAAAGAAGCAATCGACAAATACGGCGCATTAAAGGGAGGATTTCTTGCATTAAAGCGGATTTTAAAATGTCATCCCTTTCATAAGGGCGGATATGACCCCGTCCCTTAACATAAACATCAGAGAGGAATAGAAAAAGATGTTTGAATATCTTATTACGCGTCCGCTCGGTTGGATAATCGAACAGATTTACAACCTTGTGGCAAACTACGGTCTTGCAATTATAATCTTTACCGTAATTATTAAGCTGCTATTGCTGCCGCTGAACGTAAAATCACAGAAGGCAATGCGCAAGCAACAGAAAATTCAGCCGATTTTGCAGCAGCTGCAGACTAAATATGCAAACGACCAGGAAAAATTGCAGCGTGAAATGATGAAACTTTATAAGGAAAACGGCATTTCAATGACGGGCGGCTGTCTGCCGATGCTTATTCAGATGCCGATACTTGTAGGTCTTTATCAGGTAATTCAAAAACCGTTATCATACCTCATGGGCGTTGACTGGATGCAGCAGGCGGTTATCGACAAGGTATATATGCTCCGTGACGCAATGGCTCCGTATATCGGAAACCTTGCAACTCAGACGGAGGAAATGCTTGCGAGAATGTCGCAGATTCAGCTTTCGCAGTGGGCAACGCAGATTAACGGTGCAGGCGACCCGTGGACGATTAATTTTGATTTCCTTGGTATGAACCTTGCAAACACGCCGTCGGCGGCAATTAACTATATTATGCGTCTTGATTTCTCAAACCCCGGAATTATAGCGTTACTGCTTATTCCCGTGCTTGCGGTTGTGTCGCAGCTTCTTACGACAAAGCTTACGCAGGTTCAGAGCGGTCAGACAAATAATAACGATTCGGACAACACGGCGGCTCAGATGAGCAAGTCGATGATGTGGATGATGCCTGTTATGACGGGTGTGTTTACATTTACGTTACCGTCGGGAATCGGAATTTACTGGATTGTTTCGTCCGTGGTGCAATTAATACAGCAGCTTGCTTTAAACAAGTATTTTGAAAACAAAGGGGAAGAAATAGTAATTAAAACCCCGGAAAGGAAGCAGCTTCATGGAAAAAAGAGCAAAAAACGTTGAATTAGCTATTGAAGAGGCGTTAAAAGAACTTAACACAACAAAAGAGAATGTTGATATAAAAATTATCGACGAAGGCTCAAAAGGCTTTCTCGGCTTGGGCGCAAAGGACGCAGTCGTTGAGGTAACACTGAAAGAAACGCACAAGGCCGCTAAGCCGCAGCACAAAGCCGCTGCGCCGGAAAAAACAAAGTCATCGAGAAAAAGGCGGGAGGGAATCCCCGAGGAAGAAGCAAAAAAATTCCTTGACGGTATTTTCAAGGCTATGAACCTTGACGTTGAAATATCGGCAAAAATTGAGAACGATACAGTTTATATCAACCTTGCGGGCGATAACATGGGTATCGTAATCGGCAAGAGAGGCGACACGCTTGACAGTCTGCAATACCTTACGTCACTGGTTGTAAACAAGTATTCGGACGATTATTTGAAGGTTACGATTGATACCGAAAACTACCGTGAAAAGAGAGCCGAGGCTCTGCTTGCGCTTTCGGAAAGACTTGCTCAAAAGGTTGAAAGAACGGGCAGAAAGTTCACTTTAGAGCCGATGAACCCGTACGAAAGACGTATTATTCATTCAAATTTGCAGGATAACGAGGGAGTTACGACCTATTCAATCGGTCAGGAGCCGTACAGAAAAGTCGTTATAGCTCCGAAAAATCCAAAACCGCACTACAATAAAAAAACACCGCATCACAAGCCGAGAAGACAGGAGGCCGTTGATACGGAGACTTCAGAGGTGCAGGCAGAAAAGACGGGCAGCTATACAACAACGTATAAGGCTGACTTCAAGCCGCAGCAGCATAAAGCGCAGTATGCGTCATATGAAGAATATCTTGCGGCACAGGAAAATAACGACTAAACAAAACCCCGAACGAGTATACCGTTTGTTCGGGGAAATTTTTGTATGAAACGGGGCTGATATTTATGAAAAAAACATTCGGAGAAAGGGCAAAGGAATTATGGAATTATTTTACATTGTATGAGAAAATATGGTTTTTCAGCATACTTATTCTTGCGGTAATATTTGCATTCCTGTTCCCCGAAGAAGATGTAAACGGAGTAAACGGCACTCTGATTATGGGACTGTATCTTGCTGATACGTTTTTAAATATCCTGTGCGAACTGCTTATTTCAAAGCAAAGCAAATGGAATTTTATCGTTTCGGTGTTTGTTGAAATAACGGAAATACTGATTTGCGTTGTGCTGTCATACCGATTTGCGACAATGGCGTCAACTCTGTTCTTCTGGCTGCCGATTGATATTATAAGCTTTATCAACTGGCATAAGCACCCTGACCGCAAAGATGACGAGCTTACACAGGTTCGCAAGCTCAGCGGCTGGGTTGAGGCGGCAATAATCGCAGGAATTGTTCTGTGGACGGTTGGAGTGGGATATTTTCTCACAACTCTTGAAATCGGAACGGATTTGTTCGGCGGAAACGAAACACTTGAAAATATAGTATGCTATCTTGACGCTTGTGCGTCGGCTGTCGGAATAGCGAACGGAGTGTTCATACTTCTGCGCTACCGCGAACAGTGGATTGCATGGTACATAAGTTCAATTTTAGAGGCTGTTATAAATATTCTGTCGGGTCAGTATGTACTGCTTGTCTTAAAGGTAGGCTATCTGACAAATACGACATACGGATATATCAAATGGACAAAATACATAAAAACGCATAAGCAGGAAAAAGAAAAACTTCTTTCGCTCTGATTTAAGGAGGGAATAAAAATACCGCTGACATTCAGATATGCAAAAAAAGAAGATGTACCGCTCATTTTGAAATTCATTATTGAGCTTGCAAAATACGAAAAGCTGGAAAATGAAGTAGTCGCAGACGAGGAAATTTTGAAGGAATGGCTGTTTGAAAAAAATGCGGCGCAGGTAATTTTTGCCGAAACAGACGGCAGGGAAGTCGGCTTTGCTCTGTTCTTTCACAATTTTTCAACATTTCTCGGCCGTTCGGGCATATATCTGGAGGATTTATATGTAATGCCCGAATACCGAGGCAAGGGTTACGGAAAGGCAATATTAAAAAAGCTTGCTCAGATTGCGATTGAAGAAGGCTGCGGCAGGCTTGAATGGTGGTGTCTTGACCGAAACAAGCCGAGTATTGATTTTTACTTGTCTTTGGGTGCAGAGGCGATGGACGAATGGACTGTATACCGCATTGCAGGCGATGTACTGACCGATTTGGCAAAATAAAGGCGTATTTTCCGCACAGTGTGTTTTAAAAACATAAAAAGAAATCCGCAAAAATGCGGATTTTTTTATGTTCTCTATCACCGTTTCATCTTAATCTGTTATCCAGTTTCGTTGTAAGCTTTGTTCCTATCGTCTGGAAAATCTGAACAAGCACAATCAGAAGTATAACGGCACATACCATTACGAGATATTTGTATCTGTAATAGCCGTAGTTTATGGCAATCTTACCTAAACCGCCTCCGCCGATTATACCGCTCATTGCGGAATATCCCAGAATTGTCGTTATCGCAATCGTCATGTTCGACATAAGCGACGGAACGCTTTCGGGTATCATAACCTTTGTTATAATCTGAAACGGCGACGCACCCATTGCCTGTGCCGCCTCAATAATATTCGGATTAAGCTCGCGCAGACTGCTTTCAACCAGTCTTGCGACAAACGGCGCAGCCGCTATGACAAGCGGTACTATTGACGCCTTTGTTCCAACCGCCGTACCGACGATAAGACGTGTAAGCGGAATAACAAGAATCATTAAAATCAGAAACGGTACCGAACGCAGAAGATTGATTATAACGTTAATTACGCTCAAAACAGGTTTCGGCAGCGGCATAATTCCTTTCTTTTCTCCGACAACAATAAGTACACCGAGCGGCAGTCCTATTATAATCGAAAACAAAGTTGATAATATTGTAACATAAATCGTTTCCCATGTTGCAAGCAGAAACTCATTTTTAAGAATTTCTATAGCCTCCGTAACGGCTTCGCTTGCCAAAAGCTGACTAAACATCTTGTTCCACCTCTCTTACGATTATATTCGGTACATTTTCCAGATAGGCAACCGCTTTTTTGAGCTGTTCCTCACCGCCCGAAATTCCGAGCAGCATATTTCCGAATACCTTATCGCCTATACATTTTGTCTGTGCGGCAAGAATATTTGCCGGTATTTTTTCATTCATAGCCATTTCCGCAATAAGCGGTGTTCCCGCAACAAGTGCTCCGTTGTATACGATACGTATAATGCGCTCGTCACGGTCGGGAGCAATTTCGTTTTCGGATTCAACGGGGAATACAAGACGTTTTGCCGCGTCGGATTTAGGTGAGGTGAATACCTCGCTCACGTCGCCCTCCTCCGCAACAGTTCCGCCGTCGAGGATTGCAACCCTGTTACAAACCTTTTCCACAACATTCATCTGATGCGTTATTATTATGACCGTAATATTCATTTTCTTGTTTATATCACGGATAAGGTCAAGAATTGACTGAGTTGTCTGCGGGTCGAGTGCGCTTGTCGCCTCGTCGCACAGCAGAACCTCGGGAGAAGTCGCAAGCGCTCTTGCGATTGCTATTCTCTGCTGCTGACCGCCCGAAAGCTGTGACGGATACGCCTTTTCCTTATCGGGCAGACCTACCGTTTCAAGCAGTTCTCTCGCACGTTTTCTTGCCTCGCTTTTTTTCACGCCCGACAGCTCAAGCGGAAAACAAATATTGTCCAGACACGTCCTCTGCATAAGCAGATTAAAGCTCTGGAAAATCATGGTTACTTTTCTTCTTACTTTTCTTAAATCGGCAGGCGAAAGCTCGCCCAAATTTACTCCGTCAATCAAAACAGCGCCCTCTGTGGGACGTTCAAGCATATTGATACAGCGAACAAGAGTACTTTTTCCTGCTCCGCTCATACCGATTATTCCGTATATATCACCGTCATTGACGGTGAGTGTGACGTTTTTCAGCGCCTCCACATCACCGTCCGCAGTTTTAAATGTTTTTGAAACATTTTTTAATTCTATCATTATAAACTCCGTTCTTATTTTAAAGCGTCCAGCGTCGTTTGCTTTCCTCCGTACAATGCCAGCGGCTCAACGTGTATAGCGCCTACGGAAACAACGTGAGTTCCGTTTTCATTGTTGAAGTCATCAAGATACGGCTTATGCTGGAAGTAGTTTGCGTCAACCTCGCCGCTGTCAACAACGTTGTTGGGCTGAACATAGTCTGTAAATTCCTTAATATCAAGCTTTACGTCCTTTTCTGCAAGGATTTCCTGAGCGATTTTCAAAATCTCAGCATGTGGTGTCGGTGACGCTGCAACTGAAATTGTTTCGCCTGCAAGCTTTGAATAATCAACCGATGTATCGAAACCGTCGCCGGGGTTTTCAACAACGCTTACAACTGCGCCGTTATATTCACTGCCGATAAAGTCCGCAACCTTTTTGCTTTCAAGAGCGGCTTTAAGAGCCTTAATTTTGTCTGTATTCTCGTTACCCTCTTTAACTGCAAGAATGTTGCTGTACTGTGATGATGAATCCTCGATAAGAAGCGAATCGCTTACGGGGTTCAAATCAGCCTGAATTGCATAGTTTGAATTGATGATTGCATAATCAACGTCTTTTAATACGTTCGGAAGCTGTGCAGCCTCAACCTCTTTAAATTCTATGTTGTGAGGATTTTCCTCAATGTCGGCGATTGTGGCGGTAATTCCGCTGCCTTCCTTTAATTTGATGTAGCCGTTGTTCTCTAACAGAAGTAAAGCTCTTGCCTCGTTTGTTGTATCGTTCGGCACGGCGATTGTAGCCTTGCTTCCTCCGTTTGAGCAGCCTGCGAATACGCTTGCTGCGAGTACTGCTGTTAATGCGATTGACAATAATTTTTTCATAATAAAATTTCCCCTTTCATGTTACAGGTTTTTGACCTGTTTCATATGTTTTTGTTTTGTTTGTTTTCTATGCTTGCATTATACCACCGATTTATTCATTTGTCCAATACTTAAATACTATCATGAGTTATAGGTTTTAACTATAACCCGATTATAAGAAAAACGAACCGTACGGATTCGTTTATTTGTTTACTTTATTAAATTCCGCTATTACTCTGCGAACAGCATCGATTTGAGTATCGCTGAGAGATGAAACATCCAAAGTCTTTTTCTTTTCCACGCCGAGAAGATAATCTGTTGTTACGCTGAAATAATCTGCAATCAGTATCAATATATCAAAAGCAGGATAACCGATACCGTTTTCATATTTGCTTATTACCGCCTTTGACAGCCCGATATGCACACCCAATTCCTTTTGTGTAAGGTTATGGCTCTTTCGTAATTGCTTTAATACAGAGCCGAAATCGCAGACATTCATAATATCACCATCCCATCTATTTTATTATAACCTAAAAGCGGTCAATATTTCATATATTTTAGTACATAATCTATTGACTAAACGGTTTTTATGTGTTATAATAAAACAAAGGGTGGTGTATCAAATGGATTTTATAGAGAGAGCCGTATGCTTTACGGGTCACAGAGATATACATGATACTGACGAAGTAAGAACCAGATTATATACGGTCGTTGAGGAGCTTATCAATAAAGACTACCGTTTTTTTCTTGCGGGCGGAGCAAGGGGCTTTGACACTCTCGCCGCTCAGACCGTACTGGCACTCAAAGAGAAATATCCGCATATAAAGCTTATAACCGTACTGCCGTTCAAAAACCCGTTTGAGCATGAACGCGGCTGGAGTATGGATGATATAAACGCACATATGCAGTGTCTGCGCCGTTCGGACAGAAGACTGCTTTTATTTCCGCACTATCAGCCGGGATGCTACTATGCACGGGACAGATATATGGTTGACCATGCCTCGGTATGCGTTTCATATCTCAGACGCACAAACGGCGGCACGGCATATACGGTAAACTATGCAAACCGTATGAATAAGGAATTATCAAACGTATAAAAAAAGAGACTTTACAGCCTCTTTTATTTATATATCCAGATTTGAAACATATTTTGCGTTTTCTTCTATAAATTCACGTCTCGGCTCAACCTTGTCGCCCATAAGCACCGTGAAAATCTCGTCCGCAAGCATTGCGTCCTCAAGCTCCACACGCAGCATTGTACGTCTTTCGGGGTCCATTGTCGTTTCCTTTAATTCCGCAGGGTCCATCTCTCCAAGACCCTTGTAACGCTGAATTTTTGCACCCGAGCCAAGCTCTGCGGCGTATCTGTCACGCTCGTTCTCATCATACGCATACTTCTCGACAAGGTTCTTGTTCTTGCCCTTAAATACCTTGTAAAGCGGCGGCTGTGCAATATACACGTGACCCTCTTCGATAAGCGGACGCATATATCTGAAGAAGAACGTAAGCAGCAGCGTTCTGATATGCTGACCGTCGACATCGGCATCCGCCATGATTACGATTTTTCCGTATTTGAGGTTATTTATATTAAATTCTTCACCGATACCCGTTCCCAGAGCCTGAATAACCGGCAGCAGCTTTTCATTTGAATATACCTTGTCAATACGTGACTTCTCAACGTTAAGCATTTTTCCCCAAAGAGGAAGAATTGCCTGATAGCGTCTGTTACGTCCCTGTTTTGCCGAGCCGCCCGCACTGTCACCCTCGACTATGAACAGCTCCGCATAATCTGCGCCCTCGTCCTGACATCTTGCAAGCTTGCCCAAAAGCGATGAGCTTGACGCAGCTCCGCTCTTTCTTGCCGACTCTCTTGCTCTCTTTGCCGCCTCTCTTGCACGTGACGCAGTAAGAGTTTTTTCGATTATCGTCTTAGCCGTACGGGGATTTTCTTCAAGGAATGCCGCAAACTTATCATTCAATGCACTTTCAACAAGAGTTCTTGCCTCGCTGTTTCCGAGCTTTGCCTTTGTCTGACCCTCAAACTGCGCCTCCGCAACCTTTACGCTGATAACTGCGGTCAAGCCCTCTCTTGTGTCCTCGCCCGAAAGATTATCGTCCTTTTCCTTTAACAGTTTCATGCGCCTTGCGTAATCGTTTATAACTCTCGTCAAGCCCGACTTAAAGCCCGTTTCGTGAGTACCGCCGTCATTTGTATGAATATTGTTTGCAAATGACAGAATATTTTCCGAATACGACGTCGTGTACTGCATCGCAACCTCTACCATCATGCCCTTGCGTTCAGCCTCGAAATATACGATTTCATCATGAATCGGGTCTTTGCTCCTGTTCAGATATTTTACAAATTCCTTAATTCCGCCCTCTGCGTGCAGAACAACAGGTTCATGCTCCTCACTGCGCTTATCGCTGAAAATAATCTTTACGCCTTTATTTAAAAATGCCTGTTCTCTTAATCTCTTTAACAAAACGTCATAATCGAATACAAGAACTTCAAAAATTTCGGGGTCGGGCTTAAACGTGATTTTTGTTCCCGTCTTATCCGTATCGCCTATAACTTTCAATTTGCAGGTCGGCTTGCCCCGTTCATAGCTCTGATAATAAACGTGCTCACCGTTTGATACTTCAACCTCCAAATGCTCCGAAAGAGCGTTTACGACCGACGAGCCCACGCCGTGCAGACCGCCCGAAACCTTATATCCGCCGCCGCCGAACTTACCGCCGGCATGAAGAATCGTAAGCACGACCTCAACCGTCGGGATTCCCTGCTGGGGGTGAATACCGACAGGAATACCTCGTCCGTTATCCGTTACCGTTACGGAATTGTCGGGGTTTATGTCAACAAGAATTTCCGTACAGTATCCGGCAAGCGCCTCGTCTATTGAGTTATCCACTATTTCATATACAAGATGATGCAGACCTGCCGCCGACGTTGAGCCGATGTACATTCCGGGACGTTTTCTTACTGCATCCAGACCCTCCAGTACCTGTATTTGATTTTCGTCATAGGTAGTTTCGATTTTTTGTTCCATTTCACTCATTATTCTGATTCCTTTCGGTAAAATTATTTTCTTCGTTTCGCTTTGCCAAAACCTGCGTTGACATTGACGATATATATACTAAAGTATTGCCTTTATTTTCCGTTACTATAAACGATTTCGGCAAATCCTCCGTTGCATAGATTATCTGGTCTTTTTTCTGTGCGGCCGGCAGAAATCTTTTTCCCTGACGTGACACCGTTGTATTGTCCACGTCAAAGATACCCACAATATCACGGGTATTCACAACCACATCATTTCCTATATGAAGATACACGTTACTTCTCCTTATCTTTCAAATACTTTTCCGTCCTCTGCGTAAAACAGCTTTGTGCTGCCGCTGCTGCACGGCACGTCCGTATCGGTAGACGTTATAAGCACCTGCTTATTTTTTATTTTCTCCGACAGATACATTCGTCTCGATTTATCAAGCTCGCTCATTATATCGTCAAGCAGTAAAACGGGGTATTCGTCATTTATATAATTCATGTAGTCCGACAGCGCAATTTTCAATGTCAGCGCCGCCGTTCTCTGCTGTCCCTGCGACCCGAAAATTTTTGCCTCACAGCCGTTTATGTCGATTTTTATATCGTCGCGCTGTATTCCGCACAGCGACGTCTGAAACTCAATTTCACGCCGCTGATTTTTTTCAAGAGCGTTATAAAAATCCTCTTTTGTCACATTCTCCGTTTTTATGCCCGGCAGATATGAAATCGTTAAGCTTTCGCCCGATATTTCTTTTTGAATATCCTCCGCAAATTTTTTTAGTGCGTCAAGAAATTCAATTCGGTACTGCATGATTTTTGCTCCGTCCTCGCTTAACTGCTCGTTCCATACGCTCAGCATTACGTCCGACGTTTTGCCCGAATATTTAAGCGTTTTCAAAAGGCTGTTTTTCTGTGTCAGCGCTTTATTGTAGTCAATCAGGCTGACAAGATATTTGGGAAAAAGCTGACTGATTGCCAAATCTATAAATTTGCGCCTTACCGACGGCGAACCCTTTACAAGGCTCAAATCCTCGGGCGAAAACATGACCGTGTTGAGATAATTCATCAGCATTGACAGCTTTTTTATGTGGACGTTGTTTATTGAAATTGTTTTCTTGCCGTTTTTGGCGAATGTCATGACGGAATTATATTCACGCTCCGACGTTTTGAAATCGGCGGATATGCGTGCAAAGTCCTTGTCAAAGTGAATAAGCTCCTTATCGGTTTTCGCCCTGTGGCTTTTGCCCTGCGAGAACATATACACCGCTTCAAGAATATTCGTTTTTCCCTGCGCATTTTTTCCGTATATTAAATTTGTCATCGGCGACAGCTCTATGCTCTGCTCCGAATAATTACGGAAATTTTTCAGCGTAAGCCTTGTAACGTGCATTTATTCCACCCGTATTTCTTCGGTTTCGTCCTCAAATTCGACCGTAACCGTATCGCCCGAACGTATTTTTTTACCTCGCATTGTGCACGCTTCGCCGTTCACGCTTACGATACCGTCCGCAATCATTTCCTTTGCAATACCGCCCGTAGGCGCAACTGCGGAAAATTTCAAAAGCTGGTCAAGCTTTATAAATTCGGTTTCTATATTTATGTTCATGTAAATCTCCAATCTTAATTAGATGTTCTTGTTATCGCTATAACTCCCTTAATCTGTTTCAGACGCTTGTTTATTATCGCCAAATCCGTCGTATTGCGGATTTCTATACCCATTTGAATAACGGCATTGCCTTTTTTATTGACAAACGCATTGACGGTTTTCATATGCACCTTTAAATCACTCAGTACATTTGTTACCTCTATAAGCAGACCGTCTCTGTCGGGCGCCTCAAGCTGCAAGTTCGCCGTATATGACGTACTTCTTTCGCTGTCCCACGATACCTCGATAAATCTTGCCCTGTCCTCCTCGCTCATAACGTCGGGATTCATATTCGGGCAGTCCCTGCGGTGAACGCTGACGCCTCTGCCCTTTGTGATAAAGCCGACAATATCGTCGCCCGCAACAGGGTTACAGCAATGAGCAAGACGCACAAGGCAGTTATCTATGTCCTTAACGATTATACCTCTGCTTGACGCAGCGTGCCTTACGGGCGGCTGTTCCTCCTCCTGAACCTCGCCCGAAATTACCGCCTCAAGCCTGCGTTTTTCTTCAAGCTCTTTCTGCTCCGTGAGCCACCTGTCTCGAAGTCTCACGACAACCTTCTGCGCCGTAAGTCCGCCGTAGCCGACGCCGGCATACAAATCGTCAAGCGACTGGAAACCGTACCGCCTTGTTATACTGCTGACCCATTCGGGCTTGAAAAGCTGTGCGTGCGTGTTGCCTATACGGCGCAGCTCCTTTTCTATAAGCTCCTTGCCGTGCTCGATGTTTTCCTCACGGCGTTCCTTTTTGAACCATTGGTTTATCTTGTTTTTCGCCTGCGACGTTTTGCAGATTTTCAGCCAGTCACGGCTCGGACCGTGCGTGTTTGCGGTAAGTATTTCCACAATCTCGCCTGTTTGCAGAACATAGCTGTTCGGAACGATTTTTCCGTTTACCTTTGCACCGCTCATTTTATAGCCTATCTGTGAATGTATTCTGAATGCAAAATCTATTACGGTCGCTCCCGCAGGCAGTGATATTACACGCCCGTTCGGGGTGAACACGAAAACCTCGCCTTCAAACAAATCCACCTTTAAGGTGTTAAAGAAATCGTCCGTATCGAGAATTTCCGTCTGCGTATCGAGCAGATTTCTGACCCATTCAAGCTTTGCGTCCATATCCGTCTGACCCGAAATGCCCTCTTTGTATTTCCAGTGCGCCGCTATACCGTTTTCGGCAATCTGGTGCATCTGCCACGTTCTTATCTGAATTTCAAACGGCGTACCGTTCGGACCTATAACCGTCGTATGCAGTGACTGATACATATTGGGTTTCGGCATTGCGATGTAGTCCTTAAAGCGCATAGGTACGGGCGTGTACAAATCATGCACCATACCGAGTATCGCATAGCAGTCCGTCACCGTATCGACAATAATACGCACCGCAAACAAATCGTACAGCTCGTCCATTGTCTTGTTTTTGGTATACAGCTTTCTGAATATGCTGTAAAAATGCTTTGCACGTCCCGTAACCTGACCTTTTATGTGCATTTCGTCAAGCTTTTTTTCAAATACGGCGATTATATCCTTTACGTATTTTTCACGTTCGCTTTTTTTCTGTTTTATGCTCTTTGCGATTTCCTCATACGCAACTGGGTCAAGGTATTTTAAAGCTAAATCTTCAAGCTCTATTTTAATTTTCGACATACCTAAACGGTGCGCAAGAGGCGCATAAACGTCAAGCGTTTCTTTTGAAATTGAAAGCTG
Organism: uncultured Clostridia bacterium; assembly: GCA_934454215.1. Lineage (GTDB taxonomy): Bacteria > Bacillota > Clostridia > UBA1381 > UBA1381 > Ornithomonoglobus_A. The sequence goes on along the minus strand of CAKSGG010000003.1, from coordinate 68,223 downwards.
TTTTTGCCTTGTCATATATTTCAGAGTACGCATATTGTGAAGCCTGTCGATAAGCTTAATCATGATTACTCTGATGTCTTTCGCCATTGCAAAGAACATTTTACGCAGATTTTCGACCTGCTGTTCCTCGGGCGAAACGTATTTGATTTTTTTCAGCTTTGTAACTCCGTCAACCAAAGCCGCAACGCTGTCGCCGAACATTGCCTTTATATCATCGTCCGAATACGGAGTATCCTCAACGACGTCATGCAGAAGTCCGGCTGTTATGGTTGTAGCGTCAAGATTAAACTGCGACGCTATATAAGCAATCTGAACGGGGTGTTCGATATACGGCGCACCGCTTTTTCTGCGCTGACCTTTGTGCGCCTGCTTTGCAAGGCGGTAGGCAACGTAAATCATATCGGTGTTTGCGCCGGGGCTGTATTGCTTTACCCGTTCGATTATTTCTTCTATTATGGCGTCCGTATCGGCCTCCTCGGCATGAGGGAGCTGTTCGGGAGATAATATTGAAAAGTCTGTCATGTCGCTCATGATAATCCTCCGTTACTGTTTAATATGAGATTGACGCTTGAAAATGCGCAGACGTATATTAATATTCAAGCATTTGAAAGCGGTAAGATACGCCGCTTATTTTTCACGTTGTCTGAATATCCTTTAACATCAACTGCACCCCCCTGTTCCCCTGATACGTGTTTATATCCATTTGAAACGCAAGGTTCACAATATCGCCTGTCTTCAGTTCCTGCGCATATGCGCCCATGAAAAAGCCTATGCAGTTTAACTGTCTGCCGTTTTTGCGCACCGACATACGCAGATGCTTGTTTTCACTCCCCATTGCGTTTATATATACAATCTCTGCGCCTCTCATTGCAAACACGGGCTTTTCATTGCCCGTTCCGAACGGTTCAAGCTTTGTCAGAAGCTCCGCATTTTCAAGCGTTACCGCCTTTTCCGACACAGCGCAGTCTATCTTTATTTTCGGAATAAAATCCTCTTCGCTCATATGCTCTGCGGCATATTTGTTTATCTTTTCCGTAAATTTATCAAGCTCCGAAACATTTATCGTTAAGCCCGCCGCCACCTTGTGACCGCCGAACATAGTCAGCTCGTCCCCGCACTCCGACAGCGCCTCGAACAAATCCAAGCCCTCCGTGCTTCTGCCCGAGCCCTTTCCGATTCCGTTTGAATGTGAAATCAGAATACACGGCTTGTAATATTTTTCGCATATGCGTGACGCAACAATTCCGATTACGCCCTGATGCCAGCCCTCTTTCGCCAGAACAATTACTTTTTTCTTCTCAAAATTCGGGTCGCTCTCTATCATCTCGACAGCCTCGTTCCAGATTTTCTGTTCCGTAAGCCGTCTTTCCCTGTTAAGCTGTTCAAGCTCCACCGCCGTTTCCTCCGCCTTTGCCGAATCACGGCAAAGAAGCAGTTCTACGCTCATATCCGCTTTTCCCAAGCGTCCTGCGGCGTTAAGTCTGGGCGAAATAAAGAATGCAATCGTTGCCGCCGTTATATTGTCGGGGCTTATCTTTCCCGCATCGAGCATTGCTCTGATTCCCTCACGATTGGTCGTACGCAGTGCCTTTACGCCCCTGTCGGTTATAATTCTGTTTTCCTCGACAAGCGGAACAACATCGGCAACCGTACCGATTGCGGCAAGGTCTATATATTTGTTGAAATATTCGGTTGTATTCATTCCCAGTTTAACGACCACCGCAAGCATAAGCTTAAACGCAACACCCACTCCGGCAAGCTCCTTGAACGGGTACTCGTCGTCACGCTTGGGATTTATAACCGCCTTTGCAGCTGTCGGTATACGCTCTTTGCAGGTATGGTGGTCGGTAATTATAACGTCCATGCCCTGCAATGCGGCAAATTCAACCTCGCCCACGGCGGTAATTCCGCAGTCGACCGTAATCATCAGCTTTGCGCCCTGCTTTATAAGCTTGTTTACCGCCATAATATTAAGTCCGTAGCCCTCGTCGTGACGGTCGGGAATATAATAGCTTACGTCCGCACCGAGCGACATCAGAAAATCGTACAGCAGTGCCGTTGAGGTTATCCCGTCAACGTCATAATCGCCGTAAACCACGATTTTTTCTTTATGTTTCACCGCCTGTTCAATCCGCTCCGCCGCCTTGTCCATATCCGTCATGAACATGGGATTTACGATATTTTTCATAGACTTCTGCAAAAACGGAAGCATTTCGGATTTCGGGATTTCCCTGTTTATGAGAATGGTGGCAAAAATCGGGGGAATATGCAGGTTTGACGTAATTGCCTCAATGTCCTCCCGTTTTATTTTTTCATTTTTGTACTGCCAGATTTTTTTTATCATATTTCAAAAGCTTTCCTTATTATTTATCTTCTAATTATATCATTTTTTATGCAAAAATTCAATAGTTTTAGCAAAAAAACAATATAATTACAAAACAGAGATAATATGTCCCAAAAATAACTAAATTATCGGCGTAATAGCTTGCGTATTTGTGCAAAAATAATAATTCGATAAAAATTTGTCAAATACCCTTGTATATTTTTTATTTTTGAGGTAGAATATAGGAAAGGCATAATGCCTGAAATATAATTTTAGGAGGAATTTACAATGGCAGTTAAAGTTGCAATTAACGGTTTCGGACGTATAGGACGTCTTGCATTCAGACAGATGTTTGGCGCAGAGGGTTATGAGGTTGTTGCTATCAACGACTTGACAAAGCCTTCAATGCTTGCTGATTTATTAAAGTATGATACGGCACAGGGCGGTTACTGCGGTAAGATTGGTGAAAATCTTCACACAGTATCGGCTGACGATGAGGCAGGTACAATCACGGTTGACGGCAAGACGCTGAAGATTTACGCTATGGCTAACGCTGCTGAACTTCCTTGGGGAGAAATCGGCGTAGACGTTGTTCTTGAGTGTACAGGCTTCTACTGCTCAAAGGAAAAATCACAGGCGCACATCAATGCAGGCGCTAAGAAGGTTGTTATTTCAGCTCCGGCAGGAAACGACCTTAAGACTATAGTATTCTCGGTAAATGAAGATACATTGACAGCTGACGATACAATCATTTCGGCTGCTTCGTGTACTACAAACTGCTTGGCTCCGATGGCTAAGGCTCTTAATGATTATGCTCCTATTCAGAGCGGTATCATGTCAACAATCCACGCTTACACAGGCGACCAGATGATTCTTGACGGTCCTCACAGAAAGGGCGATTTGAGAAGAGCAAGAGCAGGTGCCGCAAACATCGTTCCTAACTCAACAGGTGCTGCAAAGGCAATCGGTCTTGTTATTCCGGAATTGAACGGCAAACTTATCGGTTCGGCACAGAGAGTTCCTGTTCCTACAGGTTCAACAACAATTCTTACAGCTGTTGTTAAGGGCGCTGACGTAACTGTTGACGGTATCAACGCCGCTATGAAGGCTGCTGCTTCAGAGTCATTCGGCTACAACACAGATCCTATCGTTTCATCAGACGTTATCGGTATGAGATACGGTTCATTGTTCGACGCAACTCAGACAATGGTATCAAAGATTGCCGATGATTTATATGAAGTTCAGGTTGTTTCATGGTATGATAACGAAAATTCATACACATCACAGATGGTAAGAACAATCAAGTATTTTGCAGAGCTTGCATAATCATAGTCTTTAACATAAAAAAGGATTGCTTAACGCAATCCTTTTTTTATTACTCCGTTACCCATACTCTTGAATAAAGCGGAATTGTATTTACCATCCATTCGATTGCCGCAGGCTTTAATCTTACACAGCCGTGCGAAATCTGTACGCCCACACGTCCGTCGTATTCTCCGCCGCCGTAATAGCGCAGTGTTGAGTGAAGCGCATATCCGTTATAAAATCTCATTATCGGACCTACATAATATGTACCGTAATCCCATACCGATTCACGGCTGAAATAACTGAACTGACCCGTTACCGTCGGCGTACCGGGCGCACCTATGGCACACGGATATTCCGCAATCTGCTCCCAGCGGTACTGCTGACCCTTATAAACTCTTACTTTATATTCATGCTTTGAAACCCATACAAGATAATTTGTCTGCGAGCCGATACCCTTTGCATTCGGCGGCATTGAATTAAAGTAATCCGTTACCGTTTTTGATTTGCCGAGTATAACGTCATAATGGTCGCCGAAATCCTTTACATCAACGTCAGCACCGAATGATTCGGCAAGACTTCTTACGGGGACAAACACATATCCCTCAATCGAGCGTGTTATTCCCTGCATCTGCTTGTCCGTTCCGAAAAAGTTCGTGGTTGACGAGCCTATGTTATAGGCAATTTCTTTTTTTCCTATACTTACCGCAACGCTGTTATAACGGCTGTCATAACGAACATTTAAGCCCAGACTTTCCGCTGCCTGACGGACAGGCACATATGTAACGCCGTCAATAAAGCGGGCTTTAGGTGCAAGCGACATCATACCGTTTTGATTATACATAACAATTGCAATTTTATATTTCGGGTCGCCCGTCAAAATAAACGAATTTCCCTTTATGTAATTTCCGTTATCGTCCGTATAACCGTATGTCTGAATTGAAAACTCATTCCCCGGGTAATATTTATCGTTATAATATTCAACGTACTGCAAGCCCTCAACAAGCTTTAATTTGAACGTTTCTCCCAATGTATACTGCGGAACGGAAAAGCTTAAATCAATGCTGTCGGTAATTCCGCCGACCCATTCCCGCTGTGTTCCCAGCAGCTCTCCGCTCTGCGAATAAAGCTCTAATTTTGCAAACGAATCCTGAACAATAGGGTGCTTTATCATTTCGATTTTTATATCGACCGTATCCGCAAGCGTTTCGGGAGCAAGTGTCGGCTCGGGTTTGACCGTTATTTCGGGCTGTTCCGTACTCCCGGGTTCTGCCGTTGTTTCGGGTTGTTCCGTACTCTCGGGCTCTGCTGTTGTTTCGGGCTGTTCCGTTGTCTCGGGTTTCGCCGCTGCGTCGGGCTGCTCCGTACTCTCAATTTTAATGTCCGATACCGCTGTACCGTCTGCGTCCGTATCGGCAAAAGAAACCGCTCCGAAACACATAAGAACCGCCAAAACCAATGCGGTGATTTTTTTATTCATAAACACTCGTGCCTTTCCGTCTGCAAGTATTTTATCAGCCCTATCCGCAGACCCCGATAAGGTAATATTATTATAACATTGTATCGGGCAATAATCAAGATGTTTTTAAGAAATTTTTCCCGTTATTTATATTATTTTCGGAAAAAGCATAATATATTTTTTATTAAAGTTATTGACACAAACGGTAATTCATGTTATAATAACGGTAATTTATAAGAGGAGGTCGGAGATATGAGCATTTTTACAGACAGACTGTCTTTATTATTGGAAAAGAATAATATGACGCAAAAGGAGCTTGCGGAAAAAATAGGCGTTACTACCGCTACATTATGCCGGTATGTTTCGGGAGAAAGACAGCCCAAAAGCGATACGGTTGCAAATATTGCTACTGCACTTCATACAACATCTGATTATTTATTGGGGTGCGAAAGCAATGAGGATTTTGATTTTCCGAAAATAGAAAGAATTATAGCCCGAAACGCTTCAAAAATGACTATTCAGGAAAAAAAAGAGCTTATCAGCGCATTATTCGGTGAGGAGTAAGAGTATTGTTATTAAGCGGCGCAAGATATGAAGAAATAAAGAAAACGGTGGTAGATGTGTTTGATAAATTAGATATACACTGCACACCCATAAACGTATTTGAGATAGCAATAAAGCTTGGTGTAAAAATTATTCCCTATTCCTCAAAACCGCAGGAAGTACAAAAACTAATGCTGAAACAAAGTGAAGACGGCTTTTCCGTTAAGCGTTTCGGCAAGTGGTACATTTTTTACAATGACAGCAAATCAGACGGCAGAATTAATAATACAATTATGCACGAGGCCGGACATATTGTACTTGACCATACCGAAGACAGTGAGCTTGCGGAAGCGGAAGCAAAATTCTTTGCAAAATTTGCATTAGCCCCGCCCGTACTTATTCACAAATACAAGCTTACTGATGTACATGATATTGCGGAACGTTTTGAAATAAGCCTTGAGGCGGCAAATTACGCCTTAAAATTCTATTATAAATGGCTTAATTACAGCGGCGAATATTATACCGATTATGAAATAAAGCTTTGTAAGCTTTTCGGTATTGCCATATAAAAGGCGGTACAATCCGCTGTTTATGAGAAACTCTTATCAAGCTGACGGGCGGTGGGAAATTCCGCTTATAAGAAAACAAAAAATAGATGTAAATGATATTCGCTTGATTGCGTGTTCGGATACTAAGGCAAATGATAATGAAACAAATAAGAAAAACGGCGTTCATTTTTTTGTCGATGATTACCGTTTTAACGGAATATATGATAATCCCGAACGGTCTTTAAACAAATATTCACAGTATAAATTCTTACTAACGCCTGATTTTTCTACATATGCAGATATGAATTTATGGCGGCAGCTTGAAAGCGTTGCCAAAAACCGTTGGGTAGGCGCATATTGGCAAAGTAAAGGGCTGACTGTAATTCCCACAATAAGCTGGGGATTATCCCAAAGCTATGATTTTTGTTTTGACGGCATTGAAGAAGGCAGTATTGTGGCTGTCGGAATGATAGGCTGCAAGAAAACCAAAATAAACTTTATGCGCGGCTACAATGCGATGCTTGAAAAAATACAGCCTTCAAAAATAATATGTTTCGGAACACCTTTTGATGAAATGCAGGGAGATATAATCAAGGTTGATTATATGGTGTCAAGAAAGGCGGTACGGTAATATGGGAGGAAGAGGAACTTTCGCAGCAGGAAATAATGTTGCATACACTTATGAAACAGTTGGCACATATGAAGGAGTTAAAATTCTAAAAGGAATTGAAGGTACAGGCTTACACGATTTACCGGCTGAAGCACATTCAAGTAATATGTATATGAAACTCCATAAGGATGGCACTATGAATATGTTAAGAATTTATGGCAAAGATCATTATTTACAAGCAGAAATTGCTTATTATCCAGAACCCGGCTTGACTGGAAATCACAAACCGGTACTGCATATACATTATTATGACAAAAATTTTAATCGGTCAGATGCAGAATATTTAGATGCTAAAACTTTTAAAAAATACAAAAAATATATGAAAGGGCGGATTTAAAATGATAAACGGAAATGCAAATGATTTTATCGACAAGCTGTCATACGAAGACCATTACGCAATATTTGACAACAAAAAATATTTTTTGAATGGCTGTCAGACAAAAAAAGATAGCTGCGGAAATGTTATAAGCGTCAGAATAGAAGTGTATGATTTGACAAATGAAATAACAGTGTTTTCTGTTACAGAAAAATCCGTCTGCGACTGCTTAACAGCCTTTGAAAATGCAAAAATCTGGAATGGCAAAACTTTTTGGGAAGCTGAAAAAGAAATCGAATGGGTGGACTGTTAAATTTTTCGGAGGCAAAAAATGACAATAAATGAATATAATGAGCTTTATGACCAATTATGTTACGGACACGAGGCGGAAATCACATACGGTGAAAAGAAATATTTTTTTGAATGGGAAACCTTAAAAATTATTATATATAATATAACTAATGACGAAGGCAGGAAAATGACGGAGGTTGCAGGAAAAGACAGAATTTCAATTGTAGATAAGCTGTTTAACTTACCCATTTGGAATAATAAGCCTCTTAACAAAGAATACAGTAATATTAAAATTGTCGACATTGAATGAAAGGGCGGATTTAAAATGATAAACGGAAATGCAAATGATTTTTTAGATACCGTATATTCAGGGCAAGATATTGTATATATTTATCACGGTATTAAATATTGGTTTCAAGGATACAGACGGAGTAACGGTATATACCATATGGAAGTATTTCAGCATGAACCGCCCAGTGAAAATTATATACTGGAAATAGATAATATTTCTCTTGAATATTGTTACAATAAATTTATTCAAGCTCCGATTTTTGAAGGCAAAACTTTTTGGGAAGCGGAAAAAGAAATCGAATGGGTGGACTGTTAATAAGATTAATACCTCTACAGCACAAACAAGCATACCGCAAAAGCGATATGCTTGTTTTTTTACTACCAAATAAGGAAATCGTTTCCCTTTAGCTTAAACAGCGCCTCAACAAAGAAGAAATCTCCGTAAATTATCGGCATATGAACTAATTTCAGTTCCTCCTCATTATTGGGGTATCTTTCACTCCCCATAAGAACAAGTGCGTCCTCGTCCTCACCGTAATTACAGCACCTTTTATCCGTCGCTTTAAGTATCTCAATTGCCGCACTCATGTACTTATCCCCGTCGGGAACGTATTTTGCAAGCTCTATCATTCCGCAGGCGGCACACACTCCCGCCGTGCTGTCATAATACACAGGCTCTTTCGGCGCACAGAAATCCAAAAGCGGAAGATATCCCGTTTCCCTGCAATGCTCGATAAAATAATCCGATGTTCTTACTGCTGCGTCAAGATATTCTTCTTTTCCCGCATGAATATACGAAAGTATTGAGCCGTAAACCGCCCACGCAAGTCCTCTTGACCAGCATGACGTATCACTGTAGCCCTGCCCCGCAAGAACCTGCCTTACTCCTACTTTATCGGGATAATGGTCAACGATATGATTAACGCTCCCGTCCTTGCGGATATGGTCTCTTAAAGCCATATCCATGTGCCGCATTGCAACACGCTTAAATCTCGGGTCGCCTATTTCCTCCGACGCCCAGTAAAGCAGGGGAATATTCATAAGGCAATCTATAATCGAATATCCGATTGCGTCGCCGTTCCATGCACGTATATAATCGCCGTCAACATTATAACGTGACATAAGAGTTGATGCCATAAACAAATTCGTATTGCACGCCTCCTTATTGCCCGTTATTCTGTAATTTGCACCGCTTGTCAGATGCCACATAAAGCCTACGTCATGGTGCAGCTTTTTAAAATCCTTTAAAGCCTCGCTGAGAATTTCCTCCGAATGTTCGGCGGTTTTTCTGTACTGCTCATTGCCCGTTGCCTTGTAAAGCAGCCACATCATGCCGCCCCAAAATCCGTTCGTCCACCAGTCGGGTTCGGTTCTGCCCCTGTCATTGTGAACGCCGTTTATTGTGGTATACGGAATTTTATCATAGCTTTTCACCGCAATACGGCTCATTTTCCTGTCGATTTTTTCCCATGTACCGTTAATCCATTCACGGTTCTGTTCGATTACCTTATTCATTTTCTCTCTCCCTTAATTTTTTATTATGCTGAATTTGAAATCAATGTCCCTGTCATTCATCTGATACGCCTGAACAAGCTGAGGACCGCAGCTCCCCGAGCCGATACCGCTTACCTTGTAATCAATTCTGACATTAATGTGCTTATCCTTTTCAAGCTCAAAATTATGCGCCTTTGCCGTAAGCTCCTCCTTGCTGTACTCCGACACCGCAAATTCAAAGCCCTTTTCCGATACAAAAGCAAATCCGCCAAGTTTCATATACTTTGTATTATAATGATTTCCGTGCTCCTGCGGCTTGATGTAATTCACATATTCGTCCGCCGCCGTACTCTTGTACATACCCATCTGCGACGCATGGTTCATGTCGATATATGATTCATACGGTCCGTAACCGAAGTATTCAAAATCTGTTTCGTCCGTCTTGAACTCAAAGCCGAGTCTTGGCAGGAATGTTCTTGATTGGTCGAATGTGCCCTTAAATTCAACATCTATTCTGCCGTCCGCAAAGAATGTATAAACAGCAGTGTAATCAATAAAATTCGCTCTTGCCACCGAATTTAAACCGCCCTTTACGGTAATCGAATTACCGTCTATATTTACATCGTATACCTTGCTGTGCATTTTGTTGTAGTTATTGTCAAACCAGCCGTAATTTTTTATAACTCTGTCGTTATCGGTCGGCGCTCTCCATATTGACAGCTTCATGGGCGCTTTCAAATATCCGTCCAAATCCTCGATATATCCGTAGTGCGTATTGAACTTATATGTAAAGCCCTTGCCCGAAATTACCGCATATTCGCCGTCAGCCTTGATTTCAACAGTGCCTTCTCCTGCGCATACGGGCTTTGCCGCCGCAATTTCATGCTGAACATGAGCAGCCTCGAATCCGTTTTTATCTTTCATGGAAACATTCAGATAAACTCCGTATTGTGCGTCAATGCCGTTTACGTCAACAATAACGTCCTCGCTCATGTGCGGCTTTGCCGAAAGATTTAACTTTTCGGTTTTTACGGCTTTTCCGTCCGCCGTTATTGTTAAGGTAAAGTCATAGTCCGTAAAATCGGTAAAATCGAATTTGTTTATAAGCGTAAGCACGCCGTTATTCCATTCGCTCCTTAACGGCTGATAAGCGTATTTTGCCTCATATGAGCCCGATTTAAAGCTTCTGTCGCTGAATACAAGACCGTCACAGCAGAAATTTGCGTCATGCGTTTCCTCGCCGAAGTCACCGCCGTAGCCCAAATGTCCGTCAGCCATAGGCGCAACGTGGTCAGCCCATTCCCATATGCAGCCGCCTATAAGCTGCTCATTCTTTTCTATAATCTTCCAGTAGTCCATCAAATCGCCGGGACCGTTACCCATTGCGTGCGAATATTCGCACAAGAAGAACGGACGCTTGTCACCGGTAACTCTGATGTAATTTAGCATATCTGTTGCCGATGAGTACATTCTGCTTACAACGTCAACGTCGTCCGTGTCCTTTGCAAGCTGATTCGGATATGTCTTTGCAAGCGCAATATTATTGTAGACGTTTTCATAATGCACAAGACGATTTATGCCCTTGTATGAGCTTTGGCGCTCCTTTATAAATTCAGACATTGCGGCAAAATTCTCACCGTAGTTTGATTCATTTCCCAAGCTCCACATAACAACGCAGGTATGGTTTTTATCCCTCTCGAACAATCTTTGCGCCCTGTCAACAAATGCGTCATGCCATTCGGGGTTCTTGCACGGCCATATCGGCGAATCGTCATATCCCCAGTTTCCGCCCCTGCGGTTTGCAAAGCCGTGAGTTTCTATATCCGCCTCGTCAATAACATAGAAGCCCAATTCATCGCACAGCTCCAAAAATGCAGGCTGCGGCGGATAGTGTGACGTTCTGATTGCGTTTATATTAAGCTCTTTCATCTTGAGCAGCTCCGAGCGCATAAAGTCATAGCTCATCGCATAGCCGTCAAACGGGTGTGTGTCGTGGTGATTTATACCCTTTAATTTTACGCTTACTCCGTTTATAAGCAGCTCGCCCTTATCGCTCACCGACTGTTCTCTCAAACCGATTTTGAACGGAATAAATTCTCCCGCCTGCTCGACAACCGCCGTATACAGATACGGCTTTTCGGCATTCCATAAAATCGGGTCGGATAAATCCGTTTCGTTTCCGTCAGCGTCGTAAACCTTGTAATTTTCATCGCAGTAAATGCCCTTTGAGTCAAAGCCGATTTGAACGTCAAAGACATGACCGCAGTTTCTCGAAAGGATATAAACATCTCTGAAAATACCGTTGTTTCTGAAAAAGTCCTGGTCTTCAAGATAGCTTGCGGCGCACCATTTATAAACCTTTACAAGAATCTCGTTTTCGCCCTCATGCAGATTTATTTTAAATTCCGAGGTTGAGTGCGATACCGTTGAAAATCCTACATATTCGCCGTTTACGTATAATTCAATGCACGGTGCAACGCCTTCAAAGATTATGTAATTTTCCTTTGCGGCTTTATCGGCGCTTATGTTTACAAATCTTCTGTATACGCCCAGCGGATTATCGTCGGGAACATACGGAGGGTCAACGGGGTACGGATAGTTTACGTTTGTATAGTACGGCTTTTCATAGCCTGTAGTCTGCCAGCATGACGGAACATGAACCTTATCCCAATCGCCGATTACATCGGGGCAGTCAATATCTCTTGCAAAGTATTTGAAATCCCATTCGCCGTTTAAAAGCGTATAAAAATCGGATTTGCTTTTGTCGCCGTCAAGAGCCTTTTCAAGGCTGTCATACGGGATATAGTGCGCTCTGGGCGCAAGCGTGTTTTCGTGCAGACGCTTTAAATTTTCGTAATTTCTCATAGTTACCTCCATCTGTAGACTTTTATGCTGTCTATTTTATAATCTCCGTCATGGTCGGTAATCTTGATTTTTAATGTTCTTTCTTCGCTGTCAAGATATGCGTCGGGGATTCGTATAATCTGTTCATGACCGATTGTAAGCCCCTTTGCAGCGAGAAAATCATTATAGCAGTGATAATACACGTCAAACGCATTTACGCTTTCGCCGTTTTCAAGATTTTCGTTGATTACAATTGCATTTATATTAACGGGCTTATCCGAAACAATTTCAAATTCATCTCCGTCACGCTTAATTTCAACCTCTATCGGGCTTGCATAACGTTCCTTGATTTTCTGTCCGAACTCGATAAATCTCTTGCTGTCCTCATCGGGGAGCAATCCTCGTCTGTCGGGACCGATATTAAGCAGAAGATTTCCGCCTCTGCCTACCGAGTATTCGTAAAGTCCGAGCAAATCGTCCAAATCTCTTAAATGTTGGCTGTCGTTCTCGCTGTAGAACCAGTTATATCTTCTGATTTTACAGTCGCACTCGTACGGCAGGAATTTAGGCTCGCTGAGCCATTCCTCCTCCTGCATATTGATTGATGTGCTTGCGGCTCTGACAAAGTTTCTCGAACCGAGCGGAGCGATTCCCTCCTCGTTTCCGACCCATCTTGTGTCGGGGTCCCACATTGAGAATATCAGAATGTCGGGCTGTAACCCTCTTATGCACTTTATAATTCTGTCCTTGTCGTATTCGTGATTTTCACTGCCGCAGCCGTCAAACCACAGATAATCTATTTTGCCGTAGTTTGTCAAAAGCTCGCTTATTTGGTTGATGAAATAATCGTCATATTCCTTGCCCTGCATTTGAGCCGAGCCGAACTGTGCCGGGCTGTAATACAAGCCGACTTTGATTCCGTATTTACGGCAAGCGTCGACGTATTCACGCACAACGTCGCCTTTTCCGTCTTTCCAAGGCGTATTCTTTACGCAGTAGTCAGTGTATTTTGACGGCCAGTTTGCAAATCCGTCATGGTGTTTTGTTGTCAGGATTGCATATTCAGCGCCGCCCTCCTTGATTGTGCGAATCCATTGCTCGCAGTCAAGCTCTGTCGGGTTGAACGTGTCAAGCTCCATATGTACTCCGTCCCAGTCCTTGTGTCCCTCATTGAATGTTCTTATACCGAAGTGGAAAAATACTCCCATTCTCCAGTCAAGAAATTCAAGCTGTTTTTGTGTTGGTTTTACCTTTTGCATAAAATTTTCTCCTTTATATAATTCTTAACATTAAAAGAAGCAAGCAGATTGCAGTTTGAAAACACGCCGATGTATGTTGATACATCAAGTGTTTGAAAGCTGTAAGCTGCGCCGCTTATTTTATGTTATAATTTATAGTAGTGGGGGATTATATCCTCATACTTTCCGTCTTTCATCAAAAAGCCGTTCGGGATTGTCCCAAGCTGTACAAATCCAAGCTTTTTGTATAATTTCAGCGCAGGAACATTTGTGCTTACGACAGCGTTAAACTGCAATATGCCGAACCCCAGCTCCCTCGCTTTATTTATACAGTCCGTTACAAGCGTTTCGCCTATGTGACGTCCTCTCATATCGGATTTTACCGCATAGCTTGCGTTGCATATATGACCGCACCTGCCGACATTGTTGGGGTGCAGGATATACAAGCCGACAATTTTATTATCCTCGTCGTATGCGATACCCGTAAACGACTGCGATTCAAAAAATTCATGACCCGATTTCAAGTCCAAAAGCTCTGTCTGCGGAAATGCGTTTCCCGCCTCGACAACCTCGTTCCATACCGCAACAGCGTCCGATATATCGTTTTTTGAATATTTTCTTACCTGTATGCTCATGCCAATGCCTCCATTTCGCCATAAAACAGCGTTAATCGGTTCTACCACACTATACCACATTATTCTTTATTTGTCAATGAAATTATCATACAATTTATATAACTTTATTGCACAAAAAAGGAGCTGTAAAACAGCTCCTTTGGGACGATTGTATTCAGCGCAGAACGTTCAATAAATTGAACTGCACACGAAATACAATTCGTCCTTATAATTCCGAAATTAAATCATTCATATCATACATTCCGGCAGGCTTTGACGTTATAAATTTAGCCGCCTTTATAGCGCCGACCGCAAAAACCTCTTTGCTGTGTGCGCTGTGTTTCAGCTCTATAACCTCGTCCGTACCGGCAAACAAAACCTCATGCTCGCCGACAATCGTACCGCCTCTGACTGCGTGAATACCGATTTCATGCGGTCCTCTTTTACGTCTTACATTATGCCTGTCGTAAATATATTCGGCGGGATAAGAAAGAGTCTCATCAATTGCGTCGGCAATCGCAAGCGCCGTTCCCGACGGTGCGTCGATTTTCTGATTATGGTGTTTTTCGATTATTTCAATATCAAAATTACCTTCAAGCAGTTTTGTCGCTTTCTTTGCCAGAGCAATCAGAAGATTTATACCCAAGCTCATGTTAGCGCTGAAAAATACGGGTATTTCCGATGACGCCGCCTTAAATTCCTCTTTCTGCTCGGGCGTAAATCCCGTTGTCGAAAGAATTACGGGCAGTCTTTTTTTCTTGCAGTATTCCAAAATTCCCGTAAGACATGACGGGTGCGAAAAATCAATCACAACATCTGCGTCACCGTCAAACTCATTAAGCGATGTATATACGGGATATGTGTTTTGGATTGATGTATTAACGTCAACTCCCGCAACGATTTCACAATCCTTATCCTCCGCCGCAAGACGGGTTATAACCTGCCCCATTTTACCGTTGCAGCCGTTCATTATTATTCTTATCATGCGACCGTTCCTCCGTCAGGCAAGCTTTACGCCGGCTTTAATCATAGCCTCTTTCAGCTTTTCCTTGTTCTGCGGTTCCATATCCGTAAGCGGAAGTCTGAGATTTCCTACGTTATAGCCCATCATATTTACAGCTGTTTTAACGGGTATGGGATTAACCTCGACAAACAGCTTATTCGCCAAATCAAGCAAATCAAGCTGAGCCTTTCTTGCCTTTTCGACATTTCCGTCAAGATAGTCCCGGCACATTTGATGAGTTTCCTCGGGCAATACGTTCGCAAGAACCGATATAACGCCCTTACCGCCGAGCGACATTATGGGAATTATCATGTCGTCGTTGCCCGAATAAATATACAAATCAGGGACTTGAGCAGCAACCTGCGCCGTATAGCTTATGTTTCCGCTTGCCTCCTTAATTCCGACTATGTTGTCTATCTTTGCAAGCTCTTTAAGAGCGTCTATTGAAATACTCATTCCCGTTCTTGACGGAACGTTATATAATATAATAGGAACGGAAACGGAATTTGCTATTTCCGTAAAATGCCGTACAAGTCCCTTTTGAGTTGTTTTGTTGTAGTACGGAGTTACCTGCAAAAGCCCATCAACGCCCATTTTCTCGGCAGCCTGCGAAAGCTTTATCGCATGAGCCGTTTCATTTGAGCCTGTTCCTGCAATTACGGGAATACGTCCGCCGACCTTTTTTACCGTATATTCTATAGCCGCCAAGTGTTCCTCATCGGGCATCGTAGCCGCCTCGCCCGTTGTTCCGCATACTATTATAGCGTCTGTTTTCTTCGCTATGTGCATTTCAATAAGCTCTCCGAAAGCATCGTAATTTGTCTTATATCCGTCAAACGGCGTTATAATGGCAACGCCCGAGCCTGTAAATGGTAATTTCTTTGCCATTTTAATTCCCCCTTTGATTTTTAGATTAGAAACTGCCGACAAAACCTGCGATTGCAGCTCCTATTACAGCAGAAAACATAATGAGTAAAATTGCCGAAATTGCCCACAGCACCAAGCTTATAATAAACATTACAAGTCCGGCTCTGTTCCATGAATCCATTGCCGCATTAAATTCGGCTACGGTTCTGTAGGTTCCGTTTTTCCATGCCCAGCCCGACGCACATGCTCCGCATACGAACCACCATACGATTCCGAAAATCCAGCCGACAAACGGAATAATTGTAAGCAGTGAAAGCAGCGGCAAATATGTTTTGTTACCGAAACCGAACGGCCATGATAACATAAATGCGCCCCAGTTCCAGCCTGTTTTGGGCATCATGCCGTACTGCTGCTGTGAATACGGCTGTGAGTAAGTCTGTGAATATTGTTGATTGTTAGTTTGTTGATTGTTGTAGTTATCCATGATTAAATCCTCCTGTTTTTCAGAATTAAATTTGTTTATTTTCAAAACGGCATACCGTGCCGCCTGTTTGCGTTTGTTTGTATTTTCAGCCCGTGCGGACTGCCCCGTGTGCATAGGGACTGTAGGAGCAAGTGGGCTGCCCTTTTGAGGGTGTGCCGACGTATGTGTCCGTATAGGGACTGTAGAAGCAAGTAGATTGCCTTTTAAGGATGCGCCGACGTATATAAATACGTCAAGCGACCAAAAAGGGTAAGATACGCCGCTTATACAGTTCCTATCAGTCCATCCAGCCCTTGGCTGTCAATAACTCCGCCAGTAAAACCGCTCCGCCCGCGGCACCTCTGAGCGTGTTATGGCTCATTGATACCATTTTATAATCATACTGCGTTGATTCTCTTAATCTTCCGCACGAAATTGCCATTCCGCCGTCAATTTCCCTTGCCGTCTTAATCTGCGGCATATCGGGATTTTCCTTTTCGGTGTATACGTGAATAAACTGCTCGGGCGCATGGGGCAGCTTTAACTCCTGCGGTACTCCCTTATAGTTTCTCCAAAGCTCCTCTATTTCCTCGGCAGACGGCTTTTTAACTCCGTCCTTGAATGAAAAGAATATTGCCGCCGTATGTCCGTCCGAAACGGGAACACGGTATGTCTGACACTCTATTTGCAGCTCCGTTGACGGAACTATTTCATTACCCTCTATTTTGCCGAGAATTTTGTTCGGCTCAACCTCCGACTTCATTTCCTCGCCGCCGATATAGGGGATAAGATTATCAACCATTTCAGGCCATGTTTCAAATGTTTTTCCCGCACCCGAAATCGCCTGATACGTCGTAACAAGAGCATGGTCGATAGGATATTTTTCATTTATAACAGCCATTGCGGGAAGGTATGACTGCAATGAACAGTTCGATTTTACGGCAACAAAGCCTCTCTTTGTTCCGAGGCGCTTGCGCTGTGCCGGAATAATATTGATATGCTCAGGATTTATTTCGGGAATAATCATGGGTACATCGGGCGTATGACGGTGCGCCGAATTGTTTGAAACAACGGGGCATTCCGCTTTTGCGTATCTGTCCTCAAGAGCCTTTATCTCATCTTTTTTCATATCCACTGCGCAGAACACAAAATCTACCTGCTCCGCTATTTTTTCAACATCGTTTGCTGCGTCCATAACTATCATATCGGCAATCGAAGCGGGAATATCCTCTTTCATTGCCCATTTTGCGCCGACTGCGTCTTTATACTTTTTTCCCGCACTTCTCGGCGACGCCGCAAGAACCTTTACGGTATACCAGGGATGATTATGCAGGAGTGTTATAAATCTCTGACCTACCATTCCCGTAGCACCGATAATTCCTACGCTGTAATTTGGTTTCATATAATTTCCTCCCTTTCTTTTGCTGCAAAAGCAAACCAAAAAGCAGTAATCCAACAAAGGGTTACTGCCTAAAATCCGCACATATCCGAATCATCAAGCGATAGCCCTCCACTAATTTAGTGGATAGCCCTCCACTAAAATCCTTAGTGACAGCCGTATTGCTCTTAACAATACGTCCAACAGCCGTCCCTGCGGAGGACGCACCATTTCGGCGGAGTTCCCTTTCATACCGTCTCACAGACTCCGCAGCCTAACCGGTATTACTGATAAAATCCGCACCTCTATCATGTCAAATTTGCTTATCGGTTTATTATTTATTATAGTATCATGTAATTCTGTTTATGTCAAGACTTTTTTCAATTTTTCGATTTTACATTTACATTACATTTCCGCACCATTAAAAAAATACAAGGAATCTCCTTGTATTTTCTTACAACTCACTGTCTGCTGCCAACTCTTTTTCGTACTGAGCCAATATCTGTTTTTCTATGCAAGCACGCATTTCACTGTTAATCGGATGAGCTATATCCTTATACTCTCCCTCCGGCGTCCTCCTGCTTGGCATTGCTGTAAATAATTTATCCTGACCTTCTATAACCTTAATGTCGTGCACAACAAACGCATTGTCAAACGTAACCGAAACAACTGCTTTCATCTTGCTGTCTGCTGTAATCTTTTTTATTCTTATATCTGTAATCTCCAAGATTTTCACCACCTTCCATACTTGGATATTTATATAAAAATTTAAGTCTGTCCAGTGATGCACCTACTTTTTCATTTTACATGAAAAAACCGCTTTTGTCAAGTGTTTTTGTGTATTTCCTGTTAAAAAGAATAAAAACTATTTTTTTATTTGTCAATTTTGCTAAAATTTATAAAAAAATGTTTCCTTTTTAATTAAAAAGGTATATAATAAGAATAGCGTATCAGCGAAAGGAAAGATTAACGTGAACAGATTTACACTTGACGATATAGACTGCGGAGCGCATATACATTTCATAGGAATCGGCGGCATAAGCATGAGCGGGCTTGCGCAGATTGCACTGCGTATGGGCTATAAGGTTACGGGCTCGGACAGGGCAAAATCGCATATAACCGACAAACTTGAAGCTTTGGGCGCAGACGTGTTCGAGGGACATGATGAAAAGAATATACAAGGCGCACAGCTGTGCGTGCATACTGCGGCGGTCAAGGCGGATAATCCCGAAATGGCGGCGGCGGTGCGTGACGGAATACGTCTTATAGACCGTGCGGAATTTTTGGGTGCGGTAATGAAGAATTATAAAAATGCTGTCGGTGTAAGCGGAACTCACGGCAAAACGACAACCACGTCAATGCTTGCGCACGCTCTTATAAATGCGGAGCTTGACCCGACAATAAGCGTCGGCGGCGAGCTTGATATAATCGGCGGAAACATACGCACGGGCGGCATGGACTATTTTGTGACGGAGGCGTGCGAGTACACGAACAGTTTCCTGAAATTCTATCCGACAATTGCGCTGATTACGAATATTGAAGAAGACCACCTTGATTTCTTCACGGGCGGAATAGAGCAGATACGGGAAAGTTTTCGTAATTTTGCGGAGCTGACTCGGGGCAAGGGTGATGTTGTCGCACTGGGCAGCGATGAAAATATAAAGCTTGCATTAAAAGACAGCGGTTTGAAAATCACATACTACGGCATGACGGACGAATATGACTATTACCCGAAAAATATCGTCTACAGAGCGGGCTATCCGTCGTTTGACATATATAATAAGGAAAGTCTTTTATGTCATATTGATTTGAACGTACCGGGCGACCATAATATATTGAACGCTCTTGCGACAATAGCGGTATGCGCGCTTATGGGTGCAGATATTGAGAAATCGGCAAGAGGTATTGAGGGCTTTAAGGGCGCTCACCGCAGATTTGAAAGAAAGGGTACTCTAAACGGAGCAATCGTTCTTGACGATTATGCGCACCACCCGACGGAAATAAAGGCAACATTAAAGGCGGCAAAGGAATTTCCTCATAATAAAATAATATGTATTTTCCAGCCGCACACATACTCGAGAACACGAACTCTCTGGAACAGCTTTGTTGAGGCGTTTGACGATGCGGACGAAGTAATATTAACTCATATTTATGCCGCAAGAGAAAAACCGGACGGCGTAACAAAGCCCGAAAATCTCGCCGCAGACATAGCGGAAAGAGGCGTAAACGCAAAATACACGGATAATTTCGCAGACATAGCGGAATATGTAAAGAGAATTGCGTCCGACGGTGACATTATATTTACGATGGGAGCGGGAGACGTAACGGATATAGGCGAAATGCTGGTTGAATAGACTTGAGGGGCTGTTAAAAACAGTCCCTTTTAATATCTTATTCACGACTATCACACTTTGTTTTTAAAATTCATGTTTTGTTCATAAATTAGTTACAATCTTTTTATAATCAATTCATACGCATGTCAAATATATATTGTATCATAATACTGTAATCAGGGAATGCTTAAATAATACATATAAAAATAAATTGGAGGAGATTAATTATGAAAAAGTATCCTTATACAGATTCAACAGATTTGGTAGTTTATGACGTGACGCAGAAGAAAAAGAAGAACAGAGTTTGGCCTACCGCTCTCCTTTCAGCCGTTATAGCAAGCGTGATTACGGCAGGCTCGTGCGGAGCAGGCTTTTACTTTATAACAAAAAATTCAAACACTCAGGCAAATCAGGCATCTCAGGCTGTGACAGCACAGGCACCGACACCCGAAAGTGATAATTCAAGCGCAACCACAGCCGCCTACAAAAATGGCAAAAAGGTTCTTACGATTCCGGAAATTGCCGCTCAGGTAGGACCCAGCGTGGTCGGCGTTATAAATAAAACGAAAGTAAGTCCTCAAAAATATTATGACCCGTTCAGCGGAAGATATTACTATTATCAGAATCCCTCATCGGGACAGGACGACCTTGTTGAACAGGGCAGCGGTTCGGGAATCATTTTCAGAGAAGACGGATATATAGTAACAAATCAGCACGTTATTGACGGAGCTTCGGAAATTTCGGTAATACTTAATACGGGTGACGAAATAACGGCAACGCTTGTCGGTCAGGATACAAAAACGGACTTGGCAGTACTGAAAATCGAAACGGATAAAACACTTAATGCGGCAACGTTCGGTGATTCGACAAACGTTCAGGTCGGCGAAACGGCGGTCGCTATAGGCAACCCGATGGGAATGGAATTCAGCGGCTCGGTTACGGCAGGTATTATCAGCGCCGTAAACAGAACAATGAGCATAGATGACAGAACATATAACCTTTTGCAGACGGACGCAGCCATCAACAGCGGCAACAGCGGCGGCGCACTGATTAATCAGTACGGCGAGGTTATAGGAATCAACTCTGTAAAGCTTTCGGAAGCAGGCGTTGAGGGCATGGGCTTTGCGATTGCAATTTCGGAAGCAAAGCCGATAATCGACAGCCTTATGGAATCGGGACACGTAAGCCGTCCGTTCGTAGGCTTGAGCATTAATCAGACGCAGTACGGCTTGTTCGTAAACAGCGTTGTCAAAGGCAGCGGCGCTGCCGAGGCAGGAATTAAAGAAAAAGATAAGATTCTTGAAGTTGACGGAACAAAGGTTTCATCGGTTGAGGAAATCAACAAAATCCGCGACGGCAAGAACATAGGCGACACAATGGTATTTAAAATCCTGCGTGACGACCAGACCATGGAGCTGACAGTTAAACTGACAGACACAATCGAAGACAATACACAAGATGAACAGTCGCAGCAGCAAGACCAACAGCAGCAGGACAGCGGCAAGAGCGGAAGAGGCGGAGATATTTCCGATATATTCGGTAATTTCTGGAACTTCTTCAACAATTAAATTGCTTATAAGTTTTATTTAGACTACAGCCGTGAAATTCGGCTGATACCATCCTTTTTTTCATATGCCCCCGTTCGTTCGGGGGACCCCCACCAAAAACAGACAGAGCTACAAGCTCTGTTTGTTTTTTTATGGAAATTTGCATTTTTTTGAAAAAATTTTAAAAATACTCTGTATTTTTTGAAAAATATGTGGTATAATGGGAGCATACTAATTTTATTGCCGTTTTCATCGGCAGAATGGAGACAGTTTATGAATAAGGATGTTGAAAGAATTTTATTTACCGAATCGGAAATTGCCGATTGCGTAAAAGAGCTTGGCAGACAAATCACCGAGGACTATAGGGGCAAGGAGCTTGTTGCCGCCGTTATAATGAAAGGCTCGCTGATGTTTGCCGCCGACCTTCTCAGACATATAGACATTCCTCTGAGAGTTGATTTTATGCAGGCGTCAAGCTACGGCGCAAGCACCGTATCATCGGGCAAGCTTGAAATTAAGAGAGACCTTGAAGAGGATATAGCGGGCAAGCATCTTCTTATTATCGAGGATATTGTCGACAGCGGAAACACGCTTTACAATCTGAAAAAGCATCTTAAAAATTCAGCGGCTGAATCGGTAAGAATATGCGCCCTGCTTTCAAAGCCCGAAAGACGTGAAACCGAAGTTGAGGTTGAGTACATAGGCAAGGTTATTCCCGATGAGTTTGTTGTCGGCTACGGGCTTGACTTTAATCAGAGATACCGCAACCTGCCGTATATAGGAATATTAAAGCGTGAAGTTTATGAATAAAATGAAAAATAAACGGCACGATTTACCGCTATTTTGACGGCGAAACGGAGGAATTAACATGAAAGCTCTGCTGGCAGGAGTGAATGCAAAATATATTCATACGTCCTTGTCCGTCAGAACAATCGCTTCGTACGTAAACGGTATAGATTGGAAAGAGTATAATATAAACGAAAGCGCCGAGTTCGTCTGCGCCGATATTTACAGACAGCGGACGGATGCGGTGTTATTTTCATGCTATATCTGGAATATTGAATTTATTTTAAAAACGGCACGGCGGTTAAAAAGCGTTGCGCCCGATACGCTGATAATTTTCGGCGGTCCCGAGGTTTCGTATGCCGATACGGAATACATGGAAAAATACGATTTTATCGACGCCGTAATCCGAGGCGAGGGCGAAGAAACGGTAAAGGAGTTTATTCGGACGGGAAATCTGAATATCAGAGGCGTTACGTACAGAAACGGCAAAATCATAAAAAATCCCGACAGACCCGTTATATCCGACATTACAAAAATTCCGTTTCCGTATACCGACGAGGATATAGAGCTTAATAAGAACAAGCTGATATATTACGAAACAAGCAGGGGCTGTCCGTTCAATTGCAGCTACTGCCTGTCGTCAGCCGACCGAAGTGTGAGGTTCAGGGATTTGGATACGGTTCTGAATGAGCTGAAATTTTTTATCAATCATAAAGTAAAAATCGTAAAATTTACCGACAGAACATTTAACGCAAGCAAAAAAAGAACCCACGCAATCCTTGAATTTTTGATTGACAACGCCGCCGAAACAACGTTTCATTTCGAGGTTGCGGCAGATATTCTTGACGATAAAACCATGGAGCTTTTAGGCTCTGCGCCAAAAGGCTTGTTTCAGCTTGAAATTGGTGTGCAGTCAACAAATATGAAAACGCTTGAAGCAATCGACCGAAAAACCGACCTGAACAAAATCGCCGAACGTGTACGTCAAATACGGTCGTTCGGAAACATTCACACGCACCTTGATTTGATTGCGGGACTTCCGTATGAAAATTACGAAAGCTTTAAAAATTCGTTTAACGAGGTCTTTGCAATGCAGCCGCACGTTATTCAGCTCGGCTTTTTAAAACTTCTGCGGGGAACGAAAATTCGCAGGGAGGAGCAGTCCGCATTATTCACCGCAGAACCGCCGTATGAGGTCTTGCAGACGGACTATATCTCCTATGACGAACTTTTACGGCTCAAAGCCGTTGAGGACGTTGTTGAAAAATATTATAACAGCGGTGCATTTGAAAACTCGGTTTCGTATCTTGTCAGGCAATTTAACTCGCCGTTTGAAATGTTTGAAAAAATCGCCTGCTTTTACGAAAAAAACGGGTATGACAAAATCGGAATTTCAAGAGATTTCCTTTATCGGATTTTGTTTGATTTTGTAAATGATGAAAAATTTACCGATATTTTATTGTATGACTATCTCTTAAATAACAAGCCCCGTACTCCCGAATGGGCGTCACGCAAGCCCGTTATAAAAGAACGGTTTGAAATTCTTACGCCCGAGTTTATCGAAAAAGAACTGCCCGAATATTCGCAGATGACGGTAAAGGAAATAATAAAACGGCTGTACTTTGAGAGATTTTTCAATCCCGAACGGATTTTGATTTTTGACAATGCGCATGACAGAGTGATACAAAAATTTCTTTCATAAATGTATTTTATTTTGTTTTATGAGAATAATACTTATGTACATTTAAAATTTGAAAGGAATGTTACGCATATGAAAGAATTAAAAATGATTTTTGCCGTTATGCTCTGCGCACTGGCGCTATGCTCATGCGGCGGCAATAAAACAAATCCGACCCCCTCGCCCGAGCCGACAACAGCCGTAACGGACGCTCCGAAGGAAACGGATAATGCAAACGGCGGCAGCGTTATGGACGACGTAGGAGACATGGCGGAGGACGCAGGCAATGCAGTGGGTGACGCCGCTAAAGACGTAGGCGACGCAGTAAATGACGTTGTGGGAGATAACGACAATAAATAAGGGGCGGATTTAGTGCAGAACGTTCAAAGACACGAAATTAACCCTCGGCGTGTTCTGCGTCTAAAGCAAAGGAGCTGCTGCGTCAATGCGGCAGCCCCTTATTTTGTTTTCTGTAATTCAGCGGTGAAATACCCTCTCTTGACGAAAAAAATCTGCTGAACGAATAAATTGACGAAAAGTTCAAACTTTCCGCAATTTCATTAACGGCATAATTATCAAGCAGCATTTTCTTCGCACATTCAAGCTTTAAATTATTGCTGTACTCAATTACGGGTACTCCGTATTTTTCTTTAAATTTACGCAAAATGTAGTATTTATTGTAATTAAACTGCTTTTCCAGTTTTTCCAAAGTGATATTTCCCTTATAGTTTTCATCAATATAATTTTTCAGATTGGAAATAATACCGTTTCGCCCTGCGCTTTTAAAATCCGTCAATTCCTCCGCTCTCATCATCTCGGCTGTAAGCTCCGTCATTTTCGATTTACATTCGAGCTGATAATACTCCTTATGCTCCTCATACGCATTTATCACACCATAAAATTTTCTCAAAAACCGCTCCTTATTGCTCACATTTAAAAACGGCGATGTTTTTCGGGGAAAAATATTTTTCCTTATAAGGCGCTTTTCCTCATTAGAAATTGCGTCAATGTCACGAAAGCATATTTCCACAGCCTCGCTGTTCAAATCATAAAACATATCAAAATGAATATGCGGCTGAGATACATCAGCACAGCCCGTTCCGTCAAAGCAGTGCGATATTTCGGGCGGTATCAGCAAAATATCGCCTTTTTTTATATCGTAAGCCACACCGTCATATATCAGCTTAAAATTCCCGTATTCGATATAAATAAGCTCATAATCAAAAATAATTCTTGATTTTATATAAAATCCGCCGTACAGAACGGAATGTGCCGCAAACCTTACATACGGCGAAATCTGATTTATATTCATTGTTATCTCCGTCAATTTTTATTAAATAATTTATTCTATTTTAGCATATATTCAAGGGCATGTCAATATATTGTCAATAATCGTTAAAAAACACGTCAACAATTGCTATTGTTTAATATTTTTCTGTGCTTTATAATAACA
The DNA here is from genome assembly GCA_934454215.1 of uncultured Clostridia bacterium. Classification (GTDB taxonomy): domain Bacteria; phylum Bacillota; class Clostridia; order UBA1381; family UBA1381; genus Ornithomonoglobus_A. The sequence goes on along the minus strand of CAKSGG010000003.1, from coordinate 42,779 downwards.
GAAAAAGGAGGTCGTTTTTATGAAATTATACGAACTGAACAAGGCGAAAACATTTTCCGTCTGCGCCGAAAATCCGCACGGCTTAAAGGGCGGAGGCGGAAAGTCAACAGACGGTGCGGCAAAGGACTGCGCACGTGACTTGGGTACAGGCTGGAAAATTTCTCCGTATTATATTGTCAAATCGGGAGAAACAAAGACGCTTATGGATATAGAAAAAGAGGCCGTTATCAAGCATATCTGGATAGCGGATTCAAGCGACGGACTGCGGAATTTAATAATAAGATTTTATTGGGACGGCTGCGAATTTCCGTCAATCGAAGTACCGCTCGGAGACTTTTTCGCCGCCGCCGATTACAGTGCAAATCCGTCCGTCAAATCCATACCCGTCTGCGTAAATACACGGCGTGCGCTGAACTCATACTGGGAAATGCCGTTTCGCAATCACTGCAAAATTACGGTTGAAAATCTTCAGGATAAAGACGTAATGGTTTTTTATCAGATAGACTGCTCGGAGGAAAAAATTCCCGAAAACGCCTGTTATTTCAACGCACAATTCCGCCGAACAAATCCGCTGCCGTATAAAGAGGTCTACACAATTCTCGATAACATAAACGGCACGGGAAAATATGTCGGTACGTATATGTACTGGTCAACCAAATCAAACGGCTGGTGGGGAGAGGGCGAGATTAAATTTTACCTTGACGGCGACAAGGAGTTTCCGACAATCTGCGGAACAGGTACGGAGGATTATTTCTGCGGAGCGTGGTGCTTTGCGGAAAATGAGGAATACAAGGACTTTTCTTCGCCCTATTCGGGATTTTCAGCAAATAAAACCGATAACTGTCTGAACTCTCAAAAGAGGTTTTCGATGTACCGCTGGCATTTAACCGACCCGATACATTTTGATGAAAATATAAGGGTTACAATACAGGCGCTCGGCTGGCGCTCGGAGGGCAGATACCTGCCGTTAATGGACGATATTTCGTCCGTTGCGTATTTTTACACAAAAGAGCCTGCCGATGTAAGCGGCACTCTGCCCGACAAGGACGGACTGGAAATTCTTTAAGGGACGTAACGGGAATAATCAACGAATAAAAAAGCGGAGCATACACTCCGCTTTTTTTAAAAATAACTTACTTTAATTCTTTTTCCCATTTGCTGCAAGCATTTGGACAATTCCTCAACCAAGTTCATTTTAATACTGAAATTTATAGGCAGGTTCGGGTTCTGGTGCGCCGGATTAATCGCTCTTCCGACATAAAAATTAATATCCGTTGCCTCTTCAAACAGCATTCGGCTTATGAGCGACGCTCCGTCTTTCATATATCCCCACTGCGAATAGCTTTCGTTTCCGTTCAGATAATCTTTTGCGTATTCGAGCACCTTATTTATCGTGATAACACCCTCCGTTACGAGGTCAACGCCGTCAATCTCCGCAATCGGCGGAATTTCGGGATTCTCAAATTTAAGGCTCTGCTTAACCGTCTTTCCCAAAAACTTCGCCGCAATGGACGAGGTTGTTCCTCCGCATACAATGTGCTTGCCCTCCTTTGAAAAAAACAGCGACATCATGCGGTTTGCGTCATCTCTGTTTGACGGAGGTCCGAACAGAAGATTCATCGGCGCTCTTTTGCGTATGCGCACAACGCACGCCGTTGCGTCGTCGCCCGGCTTTTCACCGTATAATTTATTGCACTCGTCAACAAGAATTGTGGCAAGCGTCTTTGCCGTAAAGCCGACAAACGTCAGCGGTTCGAGATAATCTATTATATCCTCACGTTTCCAGCCAAAATTATACGACGTTCCTATTCCCGCATGAGGACAGCCGTCGCTCATGGCGATGAAAATATCGCCCTCCTGCAAATTTATTACGGATTTATAAACGCTTTTTCCGTCAATGTTCATTTCTGATTTCGGGTAATCAAAATTTTTGTTATCCCTGAACAGAATTATATGCGGATTGTCGTACTGTATCAGCTCCGCAACGGTATTGTTTATTATATGAATAATCGTAAAAGTCGAGTAAGCCACGCCCCTCACCGAGCAAATCGGCAGTGTTGCGGCAATGGTCGAAACACATTCTTCAAGCGAAATTCCCTCCGCCATCATGGTCGATATGATTTTTGAAGTGAGCGTTGACAATATACTTGCCTTAACTCCGCTCCCCAAACCGTCCGCAAGAACAACAACCGTTGAGTTTTCGTCCTGCTCCACAACGTCCACATGGTCGCCGCAGAGCTGTTCGCCCTCATGATTTATACTCTTGTAGCCTATGTCGGCACATAAATTATTCATCTGCTATAGTCTCCTTTAATTTTGTAAGAGCAATCTTTGTTTCCGCCGCCGTTTCACCCAAAAGCGACGCAATTTCCTGAACAATTCTCATCTGCTTGTCAACGACCTTATCCGCAACCTCTACCGTACGGCGGCTTATATCCTCTTTTCTCTCCCGTGATTTTTCCTCGTCGGTTATATCTCGCATTATGCAGATTATAAGCTTATAATCCTTATCGTAAATAATTGTCTGTTCAACATATTTTTCGTATTCGGCAAGATATACACGCTTATTTTTGATATTTCTGCCCTTTCCGAGAACCTCCATGAACGGCTTGGGGTCAAGCACACGCACAACCAAATCGCCCATTATATCTCTTTCACTGCGCAGATTCATTATTTTCAGCGCCGCAGTGTTGACCTGCTGAACCTCAAGCGCCTCATTGAGAACGATAAGTCCGTTCGGCGTGTTTTTAACGATTGTGTCCGAAAAGCTTTCGGCTTTATCTTTCAGATACGGCAGGCACATGGAAATTTCAGCCTTGCCCTGATAAATCGCAATTGCTTTTTCACGGCACGTATTATATCCGCACGAACCGCAGTTAAGCTCATCAGACGGCTTTGTTTTACCCATTTGCTTTAAAATTTCCTGAATTTCGTATTCGGCGGGAGCCTGCAATTTTTTTTCGATAACCGTAAACGTCTTTTTAATCGTAAGATTATCTGGCTGTTCCACCTCAAAATCTTTCTTTCCCGCAAAATTTGCCACAGCCATATAATCCTTGACGGGAGAACGGTGGAATTTCTCCATTACGGGACCTCCCACACAGCTCCCCGAACAGGCGGACATCTCAATAAAGCAGTTATGTATCTTACCGCTTTCAATATCTTTAAGCGCCTCGATACAGTTCTCAACGCCGTCGATTGCCATATATGTATATTTCGGATTATCCTGCGACATGGTCTTTAAAACTCCGCCCGTCGTCGGGAAAAATCTTGCACGGCTGTTTTCGTTTTCATAAACCTTTTGTTCAAGTTCTATATTCTCGTCTTTAAGCCATTTTGTCAACTCGTCAAACGTAAGAACTGCATCTGCAAGCCCCTCATAATAATGCGCCTCGTCCTTTTTTGCAACGCACGGCCCTATAAACACCGTTTTTGCGTTTGGGTTTTTCTTTTTTATCTCCTTGCAGTGCGCCTGCATCGGCGAAAGAACATTGGCAAGATAGCGCAGCTCTTTCGGAAAATATTTCTGAATAAGCAGATTTACCGAATGACAGCACGACGAAATAAGTATATCCGTATTTTCCTCGTTTAACATTCTTTCATACTCGTTTTTAACGATTGTTGCGCCTACGGCGGTTTCCTCAACATCTGCAAAGCCGAGCTTTTTTAAAGCTTCTCTCATTGAAGCAATTCCGACCCCTTCATAATTTGCTATGAATGACGGAGCCATGCTGACATATACGGGGTCGCCGCTGTTAAGCAATACCTTAACTTTTTCGGTTTCGTCAACAATCTGCTTCGCATTCTGCGGACAGACTACAAAGCACTGACCGCACAAGATACATTCGTTTCCTATTATATACGCCTGATTTCCCGAAAATCTGATCGACTTTACGGGACAGTGACGGATACATTTATAACAGTTTCTGCAATTTGATTTTTTTAAGGTTAAACAATCTGTCATGGCTGTCTCCTATATTCTTTTCAATACATTCTCCCTGAAAAATTCATCGACCGAATCGGGCGTAAGCGAGAAAAATTCATCGTCAACCGTAACGCATACTCCCTGCTGACATTTTCCCATACAGAACGTACCCGACAATTCGACCTTGTCGCCGAGATTATTGTCGGCAATAAGCTTTTGCAGCTCCTCGACAACCTCCCTTGAACCCTTGATATGACATGAAGAACCGATACAAACGGTAATTTTCATAATAATTCCTTCCTTTCCTTAATTATTTTATCCATGAATTAAAAAATTCCCTCTCTTTTTCGTTGCTTTTTGATAATTGAGCCGCAGCCGCAACAGGCAGCAGCTTTTTTATATAACCGGCGTCAATGCCGTTTTTTTCACAGAACATTTGCAGATATATTTCGGCGTCGTCCGACGTATTGTCAAAATAAAGCAGTAAATACGATACGGCGGTGTCAAGCGCCTTATTGCCCCGAGAGGCGTGAGACCAGTCAAGAATATATGCGCCGTTATCGGAAATTACAATATTCGACGGACTGAAATCGCCGTGGCATAAATTATCCGCCTCGGGTATTTCGTCAAGCAGTGCGCAAAGCCTTTCCGATACGGACGGGTCAAGCCGTGCAAGCCTGAGCCTTTCAATCGTTTTATCCCTCAGACGGCCGAGCATGGGACAGCTTTTATTGTGCATTTCCGATTGAATATCAACAAGCTGTTTTATATATCCGTCTGTTTTTTCGGGGTATTCGAGCATAAGTCTTGAAAGAGTTTTACCCCGTATATAATCGGAAACGATTGTCCATTTTCCGTCAATAACCGTAACCGATTTTATTTTCGGAATATTAAGCCCCGTTTCTTCAACACGTGCCTGATTAAGAGCTTCGTTTAAAATGTCGGTTTTTGAAAAATCCCTGCTAAAAACTTTCAGACACGAATCTCCGTCCTTGTACACGGTTTTGTTGTTTCTTACCGCAATAATCTTATCGGGCTTCATAAAAAAACTCAACCTCCCGCCTGTTTTGTGTATTAATATAATTATAATAAATTTTACGCATATTGTCAAGATATTTTATTTGTAATAAAAACTTCATTTGACAAAGAAAACATTTTATGATATAATGGATTTCGTATGCAGAATACTTTGATTTTGGAGGATTTCAAATGGAAGAAAATAAAGCGGCGTTAAGTCCCGCAGCATTAAAACAGGCTCTGAGTGAGGGCGATAAAGAAGATAATCAAATATCAATTACCGAAATAATAAATATGATGCTTGCGTTCTGGTGGCTTATTGCATTGCTTGCAGTGCTTATAGGCGGCGCAACGTATACATTTTCGAGATTAACATATATTCCGCAGTATACTTCATCGGGAACGATTTATATAGATACTCAGAATCAAACGCAGTCAAACGACGTAAATGCCGTCGCTTTGCAGAATGCATCAAAGATTCTTCCGACATATATAGAGGTACTGAAAAGTACGCCGTTTATCGAGAAAGTCAGCGGAGATATAAGCGATAAATATACGGATAAGGAAATTCTGAAAATGATTTCATTTGAAGCCGTTGAGGGGACAAACCTTATAAATGTTGAGGTTAAATCCTCCGATGCGCACGATTCCTATTTGATAGCAAAAAGCATTATGAAAAACGCTCCGTCAAGAATTGCGCAGGTCTTTGAGGGCGGTGCAATGAAGGTTATAGAATATCCCGTTGAGGCGGCAAGCGCCGACCCCGACAGCTCGTTTAAAAAAGGAATTGTAGGATTTATATTGGGAATGGGACTTGCAATGCTTATAATATTCCTTATAAATCTGTTTGACACAAGAGTAAAAAGCTCCGAAGAGCTTACAAACAGATACGGCTTGCCGATACTGGGCGAGATACCTAATCTGCTGGATATGTAAGGAGGCTCTGAATTATGTTTGGCAAAAAGAAGAATAAAGATTTGCCCAAGGGCGGATTCGGAAAAAAAATGACAAGCAGGGAATGGAAACAGGCGTCAATCCGCCGCAACCAGTCCGCAATCCTTAATGAAAATACAGCCTTTGTAGTTAAAGAGGCATATAAGATAGCAAGAACAAATATAATCTTTTCCGTTGCCGGTTCGGGTGAATCGGAATGTAAAGTAATTGCCGTTACGAGCGCAAGTCCGGGCGAGGGTAAAACCACAACCTGCCTGAACCTTGCAATAACGTTTGCACAGACGGGCGCAAAAACACTTATAATAGACGGCGACTTGCGTAAACCGAGAATACACCAGTACTTGGGAGTTGTGAAAACAAACGGACTTTCAACGGTACTTTCAAATCAAAAGGATTTTGATTCGGTTGTGTTCAGAAATATAAGAGGAAGTCTTGACTGTCTTGCGTCGGGTTCGATACCTCCCAACCCTGCGGAGCTGCTTGCCTCGGACGCAATGGCGAATCTTATAAATGAGTTAAAAAATGAATATGAGTATATATTTATAGATACTCCGCCCGTTACGATAGTGACGGACGCTGTGGCGCTTTCGGGCAATCTTCACGGCGTTGTTGTCGTTGTCAGAGAGGGCATGACAAGTCATGAAAATATAGAAAATGCAATTACGCTGCTGAAAATCGCAAAGGCAAAGATTTTAGGATTTTTCGTTAATGATATTGACCCGTCGTCAACGTCCTACGGTGCGGCATACCAAAGCTCCTACGGACGGCGGTACAGCTATCATTACGGTTATAAGTATGCGTATAAATACGCATACAAGAACCGCTCGCACAACGATTATAATTACAGCGACAAGCCTGAAATGCCTGCCGTTGACCCTGCGAAACCGAAAACGGCGGCGGAAACTTCGGAAAGTTCAGATGCAGAAAAGGAGTAGATTTATTTGAAAAAGAAAATATTCTCATTACTGCTGTTTAGTCTGCTTGCCGTACCGCTTTTGAGCGGCTGCGGTAAATATGACGAAGTTAAAAAAAGTCTGAATGAAATTACAATTCAAAACACTCTTCCGATTGTCGATGAATCCGATTCTTATAAGTCTGTTGATGATATTGAAGAGCTTGTATATGAACAGCAGATAGAGGCGTGCGGTATGTTTACGGATACATACAACAAAACCTCTTTTAAGCAGTTTGAGAACGGAAAATATAAAAAGAAAATTCTTGAAAAGCTGTGTCAGGCAAAGCGTCAGGAAATTGATCTTGATATTGCAACCGCTTTTGATATTAATATATACAAGCTTTTGAAAGACACGGAAGATTGCAGTAATATGGACGCATATGTTATAAGGTCATATAACGATGTCGCTGATTTTTATGATATATATGACAGATACGAAAACGGCGATGACCCGCAGGGTACGCTGGTTGATATGATTCTTGAATATTCGGAACATTCAAATGTTTTGGCGTATAAGTTCCTTGACAGGAATGATACAAAGGTGTACAAGGCAGCGCTTATGAGAATTTCCGATAACGTTGAATCGGATGAGTATTACAGACAGAAGATAACGGAAAATAACAGAATTGTTTCGGCACTTAATACGATATACGGAGGAGTGCCGGAGGAGTATTCGGAGAAGATTGACGAGCTTAATACAATTCTTGCGGCAAAGCTTATACGCTCAATGACGGATTTAACTCCCGAACAGCGCAAGAAATATTTAGAGGAGCTGTATCCGTCAACGCCTTCGCCGAGTCCGACAGCAACAGTACAGCCGACTTTAATGCCGCAGCCTACTGTAAGCGCAACGCAGAAACCTCTTGCAACGGCTATTCCGTCAACGCCGAAACCTACGGCAAGACCTACATCAGTACCGACGCAAAGACCTGCTGTATCAACACCTGCGGCGACGCAGAGACCTACGGCAACAGCTGTTCCTCAGCCTACGGCGACACCGTATGAGCCGATATTCGGCTTTGACGGCAGTGACAGCAATTCCGACGAATACGATTTTGAATAAAAAACAAGGGTTACTGTATTAATGCAGTAACCTTTTTTCGGCTTTTTGAAAAGATTTTTTATTATAACTCTTTTGGGGTTGAATGTAACATTTTTGCAGCCGATTGGCGCTGAATGTTACTGTTTTTCGGTTTTTGAATAATATCTTTTACCGCAACTCTTGGGATTGAATATAACATTTCAGATTTATTAATTCAATCCCTTTTTAGCCGGCTTAATAAAAAAACACACGAAATTAAGCTGCCCGACGGTGTACATCGGTACATCAAAAGCTAATTTCGTGTGTAGTTCAATTTCTGCTTTATTCTTTTCTTTCCGCCAGTAAATCTCTGATTTGAGTCAGAAGTTCCTGCTCCGTTTCGGCAGTTTCCTCCTCTTTTTCTTCCTCCTTGTTTTTTATCAAGGCTATGTTTTTCAGTGTGTTTACCGCTTTAACCATAAAGAATACGCTTGCCGCAATTATAAGAAAATTTATAATCGACTGCAAAAACAGTCCATAGCGCAGAGTTGCCGTTCCTATCTGAACGGACAGTTCCGTAACGTCAGCTTTTCCCGTAAACATATTTACAATCGGCGTGATAATATCCGCAACAAGCGAGTTTACAATCTTGCTAAACGCACCGCCGACAACTACGCCGACCGCCATATCCATGACGTTTCCTCTTGATATAAACGTTTTAAATTCGCTTATAAGTCCCATATTAATTCTCCTTAGAATTTCAGGCTTTCCTCTATAAACGCCTCAAGCTCGTCAATTTTAATTCTCTTCTGTTCCATGCTGTCACGGAAACGAACCGTAACGCAGCCGTCCTCAACACTGTCAAAATCGTATGTTATACAGAACGGAGTTCCTATTTCGTCCTGACGTCTATAGCGCTTACCTATTGAGCCTGCATTATCGTATTCAATATTAAACTTAGCCGAAAGCATATCAAATACCTCCGACGCACCGTCGTCAAGCTTTTTTGAAAGCGGAAGAACCGCAGCCTTAACCGGCGCAAGCGCAGGGTGCAGATGCAGTACCACTCTTGTATCGGGCTTTTCGGGAGTACCTATTTCTTCCTCGTCATACGCCTCGCACAGGAACGCAAGAGCAACCCTGTCAGCACCCAGTGACGGCTCAATACAATACGGAATATACTTTTCGTTTGTAATCGGGTCAAGATATTCCATGCTTACTCCGCTGTGGTCTTGATGCTGTTTTAGGTCATAGTCGGTTCTGTCGGCAATACCCCAAAGCTCGCCCCAGCCGAACGGGAACATAAATTCTATATCGGCAGTCGCATTTGAATAGAATGCCAGCTCCTCGGGCGAATGGTCTCTGAATCTCAGATTCTCTTCTTTCATGCCGAGATTGAGCAAAAAGTCCATGCAATACTTTTTCCAGAATGTGTGCCATTCCAAATCAGTACCGGGAGCACAGAAAAATTCAAGCTCCATCTGCTCAAATTCACGTGTACGGAAAGTAAAGTTACCCGGTGTAATTTCGTTTCTGAACGATTTTCCGATTTGACCTATACCGAACGGAACTTTCTTTCTCGTCGTTCTCTGAACATTTTTAAAGTTTACGAATATTCCCTGAGCCGTCTCGGGACGAAGATAAACCGTTGCCGATGAGTCCTCCGTAACGCCCTGAAAAGTCTTGAACATAAGATTAAATTCTCTTATTTCCGTATAATTTTTCTTTCCGCATTTTGGGCATACAATATTATGTTCGTCAATATATTCAACCATTTGTTCCTTTGACCAGCCGTCAACGGTAACGTCCTCGCCGTGCTCATGAGCGAAATCCTCAATCAGCTTATCCGCACGGTAACGGGATTTACATTCCTTACAGTCCATAAGCGGGTCTGAAAAGCTGCCTATATGACCCGACGCAACCCATGTTTCGGGATTCATCAAAATTGCGCAGTCTATACCCACGTTATATTTCTGGTCTTGAATAAACTTTTTCCACCACGCTTTTTTCACGTTGTTTTTAAATTCAACGCCGAGAGGACCGTAATCCCAAGTATTTGCCAGTCCGCCGTAAATTTCGCTGCCTGCGTAAACGTATCCTCTGCCTTTACACAAAGCAACTACCTTGTCCATCGTTTTATCTTCGTTTCTCATTTTTATCTCCTTATTTATCTACCGCTATTATCTTTATATCAACAATTCCGCCCGGTGTAACAGCCTGAACCGTTTCGCCCACGGCATGATTCATCATTGCCGCTCCGACGGGCGATTCATATGAAAGCTTGTTCTTGTACGGGTCAACCTCCGAGCTGCCGACAACCGTATACTGCGTCTGAGTTCCGAACATTTCGACAGTTACTTTTTTACCGATTGTAACAACGTCGTCTTTCATATCGTCCTCGTCAACCACACGTGCGAATTTAAGCATTTCTTCAAGCTTTGCAATTTCCGCTTCAACCTCTGCCTGCTCATTTTTAGCCTCGTCATATTCGGCATTCTCCGACAAATCGCCGAATGAACGAGCCTCCTTGATTTTTTCCGAAACTTCTTTTCTCGTTACGTTCTTTAATGTATCTAATTTTTCCTCAAGCTCTGCCTTACCCTCGGCAGTAAATATATACTCTTTTTGTTCTGCCATATTAATTCAGACTCCTTTCCGATTATACTGTTATATTATACAATTTTTTTACAAAATTGTCAAGTATAATATATGAGGCATTATTTTATTCCGATGTCGTGTCTGTAATGCTCGTCCTTAAAATGTATTTTATCAACTGCCGCATAAGCAATATCTCTTGCCTTATCTATGTTTTCGGCAACTGCGGTAACGCCCAGAACACGTCCGCCGTTCGTTACGGTTTTTCCGTCCTTAACGGCTGTTCCCGCATGGAACACGATTACATTTTCAACATCGTCAAGACCTGTTATTTCATAGCCTTTTTCATATTTTACGGGATAACCGCCCGACGCCATAACAACGCATACAGCCGCATTATCGTCCCATTCTATCTCAATTTCATCAAGACGCTCATCTATAACAGCCTCCATAATCTCAACCAAATCCGTTTTAAGCCTCGGAAGAACCACCTGCGTTTCGGGGTCGCCGAATCGGCAGTTATATTCAATAACCTTTACTCCGTCCGCAGTCATCATAAGCCCGAAATACAAAACGCCTTTAAAAGTTCTGCCCTCTGCATTCATTGCGTTTATTGTCGGTATGAAAATATTTTTCATACATTCTTCAGCCTTTGCCTCATCATACAAACGGCTCGGCGAAAATGTTCCCATACCGCCCGTGTTCAAGCCCTCGTCATTATCGTATGCACGCTTATGGTCCTGTGCGCTTACCATAGGTTTAACGGTTTTTCCGTCAGTAAACGCAAGCACGGAAACTTCGGGACCCGTCAGAAATTCTTCTATAACAATCCTGCTGCCGCTTTTGCCGAATTTGCCGTTATCTATCATTTCATGAACGGCTTTTTCAGCCTCCTCAAAATTCTGCGCAATTATAACACCCTTGCCGAGTGCAAGTCCGTCAGCCTTGATAACCGTCGGGAAAGTTCCTTTTTTCAGATATTCTATAGCGGATGCGCTGTCGGTAAATACCTCATAGCCTGCTGTGGGAATATTGTATTTTTTCATAAGCTCCTTTGAAAAAGCCTTGCTGCCCTCGATAATCGCAGCGTTTGCACGAGGTCCGAACGCTCTTATCCCCGCAGCCTCCATAGCGTCAACCATTCCGTCAACAAGAGGATCGTCGGGCGCAACCATAACAAGGTCGATTGAATTGTTTTTCGCAAATTCAACCATTTTTTCCTTATCCATCACGTTTATATCAACACATTCCGCAAGCTCCGCAATTCCTCCGTTGCCCGGGGCGCAGTATATTTTATCAACCTTCTGCGACTGTGCCGCTTTCCATACTATTGTGTGCTCGCGTCCTCCGCTGCCTATTACAAGTAATTTCATAATTTAACCGTCCTTTCCTTTACCATTTTGCCGTAGCGTTATGAAAATCTTTTCCTATAAAACCTACATTTTTAAAATCCTCCATGTTGTGACGAATAATGTAGTCTATATACGCCATAACCATTTTTGCGGTAAGCATATATCCGCACGGGTTCAAATGTCCGCCCAGATAAAAATTCTTTTTAAACTCATAATCGTATACGGGCGCATATTTTCTGAAATCAAGAACATATGTATTGTCAAAATATTCGGCAAAATCATACATCAGCTTTTGATGCAAGTCCTCCGCTTCCGTTCTGTCGCTTTTCTCGGTTTGCGGAATTGTCATAAGGAAAAACTTCGCCTTAGGTTGATTTTTCTTCATTTTCTGAATTATTTTCGCATAATTGCCGACAAACGTTTTTTTATTATTCTCATAATTTTCTTTGTCAATATCGTCAAGACTGCCGAGATTTACTCCGTCTCCCGATATATCGTTAACGCCCATGGCTATGATATACGCCTGACAGCGCTTTTCCGGACTCCAGTAATCATTTGCCGACGCAAACCCGTCGCAAAATGCTCTTGCCGTCATGCCGCCCTTTGAAAAGTTATAAACCTTGCAGCCCGCTTCTCTTGCGATATACTGTCCCCACGAATATTCAAAATAATCGTGATAGCCTTTGTTTCCGTTTTCGTCCTCTGACTCAAACTCGCCCGATGAAAGGCTGTCGCCTATACATCCGATTGTTCTGAAAATACCGCAGAAACCGCCGTTTTGAGGTATTCTATCAAGCGGTTTTTCGTTTTCGCTCCCCATAAAATCCTTTATATTCATCTTTATAATCATTCCTTTCTGTGTATTTAAGCCTGAAAGAAAATTGCTCAGAGTTCATTTTATTCAGACTTTTTATAAATAAAAGCTGCGCTTGCGCACAATACTCTTTATTTCCTTTGCGTCGTCCTTTGAAATAGGGCAAGCCTCCAGCATGACAAGAAAAAATCTCAGCACAGAGCCGTTAAAATATAATTTCAGTATTTCACGTATTTCGTCCTTTGCCGCATTTCTTTTTGAAATAGCTGCCGCACACACATACCCCGGGTCTGAACGGATTATCAGCTTTTTTTCAATACACCGCTTTATAACCGTATATGTGGTATTCTTATTCCAGCCAACCTCTTTATCCATTGCCTTTGCAATATCGGCAGCTTTTTTTCTGCCGTTTTTCCAAAGATATGCCATTATGTTCATTTCCGAATCAGATATTTTCATGCTAATCTCCGTTAAAATAGTTGTAAACTTCTCTTGATATTTTATGAATTTTGTCAACAGCATAATCTTCATCATAGGATTCATTGCTTAAAACCGTAATTATATAATCGCATTTCGGGCTGAAAACTATAGCCGCATCATTCTGAATACTGCTCGTTTCACCCGTTTTGTTTGCCGTAACAGTACCTTCGGGCAATGCCTTCGGAATTTTATGAGTATACTGCTGTGCCTTTAAAAATTCAAGCATTTCATTGCTGTTTTCTTCTCCGTAAAGCTGTTTATTGTATATCAGCTCCAGTAAATGACCGCAATCCCTTGCCGACGTATAATTGCGCCCGATATATTCAATCGTGGAATATGCACGGTTATCCTGCAAATCCGTCTGCTGAATCGTATATGTACAGTCAAGGGTTTTTGTATTTTCATTTTCAGCCTCAAACCCTTTTATCATATCGCCGTTTCCAAGAATTGTACATAACTCGTTTGCGGCGTTGTTATCGCTTTCTTCTATCATTAATTTAAGCTTATTATATATGTCGTCCGTCTTTTCAATCGAGCCGTCCTCGATTTTTTTGTAAACGCCTGCCATAATAAAAAGCTTTATAAGACTTGCAGACGGGAGCTGTCCCTCATTAATTGTGATATATTCATTTGTTTTTAAATTTTTTACATACACCGACCATTCGCCGTTTAATTCATTTACAAAATTTAATTTTTCCCGTAAATCCTCCAAAGCCTCTCTTTCCTCAGGTATCGGAGTTGCGGTCGGTTCTTCGGTCGGTACCACACTCGGTGTCGGCTGAAAACTTGATGTCGGTGCGCTCACGCTTTTTGAACATGAGCATAGAGCAATCAATAAAATTACTGAAATAAGCTTTTTCATATTAGCCTCCGATATTTTTATTGTATATCACTGCCAGTCCCTTTAAAAGCAATTCATCGTCCAGTATTATATCACGCTTGCACAGTGGAACAATAGTTCTCGCCAGTCCTCCCGTTGCAACAACGGTCAGTTTTTCACCCATTTCCTCTTCAAGACGCTCAATCATTCCGTCAATACTTGACGCAGTTGAATAAATAATACCGCTTTTCATTGACTCAATAGTATTTTTTCCTATTATATGTTTTGGCGGTTCAAGGCTGATTTTCGGGAGCTGCGACGTTCCGCCGACAAGCGAATTTAAAGAAACCTCAACCCCGGGCATTATAATCGTGCCGAGATAATTTTTATTTTTATCCACTATTGAAATTGTCGTTGCCGTTCCCATATCAAAAATTGCCGCAGGCAGACTGTATTCATTTATGCACGCTACTGCGTCAACCACCAAATCCGAGCCAAGCTGAACGGGATTGTCGGTTAAAATTGAAAGTCCCGTTTTAAGCCCCGGTCCTATAACAAGTATTTTGTTTTTGGTAAGCTTTGCCATAGCGTTTTTTATAACGTTTGTAATTGACGGTACGACGGACGAAATTATTCCGCCGTCGATTTCATCGGATTTTATCGAGTATATTTCAAGAACGTTTTTAAAAAGTATGGCGTATTCAAGTTCCGTAGCCTTATGGTTTGTGGAAAGCCGCTCCGTAAATTTTATATTGCTTCCCTCAAAGCAGCCTATCACAATATTTGTATTTCCTATGTCTATAGCTAAAATCATATTAATCTCCCGTGTTTTTCATAGTCCGTAATTTTTAAAATTTTATTATCATCATCAACAAACAAAACTACAGGCGAATGCTCCTTTGCCTCCTCGGGCGTCATATCGGCATATGCCATAATAATTATCTTGTCGCCTTTCTGAACACAGCGTGCCGCCGCACCGTTAAGGCAAATTATACCGCTGCCCCTTTCGCCGGCTATGGTATATGTTTCAAATCTTTCGCCGTTGTTTATATCGACAATCTGAACCTTTTGATATTCTGTAATTCCCGATTTATCGAGTAAATCCTCATCAACCGTTATACTGCCGACATAGTTTAAATCAGCCTCGGTAACGGTCGCACGATGAATTTTTGATTTTAATACCGAAATTGTCATGTCAGTCCTCCGAATTATTTTTTTAAATATGAAAAAGAAGCAAAAAGGTTGCAGCTTGAAAACACGCCGATGTATATTGATACATCAAGTGTTTGAAAGCTGTAAGATTTGCAGCTTATTTTTCATATTTCATATGAGAAATTGTCTATTAACCTTGTCTTTCCTATATACACTGCCATTGCGCAGAGTATAGGCTTTTCGATTTTTTCAACCGGCTTAATCGTTAAAGAGTCAACAATTTTTACGTAATCTATCCTTGCCAAAGGCTCTTTATTTATATTTTCTTTCATTTTATCAAGGATTTTATTAACGTCACGTTCTCCGTCCTCAACCATTTTTCTGCCCATGAATACGGTTTTTGAAAGAACAAGCGCCGCTTTTCTTTCCTCGGGCGACAGATATGTGTTTCTTGACGATTTTGCAAGCCCGTCCTCCTCACGCACAATAGGACAGCCGATAACGTTTATATTCATATTTAAATCGTGTACCATATGTTTTACTATTGCAAGCTGCTGTGCGTCCTTCTCGCCGAAATACGCATTGTCGGGATTTACGATATTAAACAGCTTTGTCAGTACCGTGCATACTCCTCTGAAATGAATCGGACGTGAAAGACCGCATAAATCCTCTGTTAATACGCTCATATCAACATAGCTTGAAAATCCATCATCGTACATTTCGGACGGTTCAGGATTGAAAATCAGATTTGCTCCGTGAGTTTTGCACAATATACTGTCATGATTAATGTCTCTTGGATAGCTTGCCAAATCCTCATTCGGTGCAAACTGCATGGGATTTACAAAAACCGAAACGACGGTTTTGTCACAGTCCCTCACGGATGCGTCAATCAGACTTGCATGACCCTCATGCAAATATCCCATTGTCGGAACAAATCCGACAGTTAAGCCGATTTTTTTCCATTCGCCGACTATTTTGCGAACTTCCTCTATTGTTTTTACCAGTTTCATTTTAATCTCCGTTTCTCTAACAAGGAAAAGAAGCAAGCCGCATTGCATGGGCGAGCAGTGAACAAAGTTCACGACCAGCCTCAAGTGTTTGAAAGCTGTAAGATGCGCCGCTTATTTTTCTTGTTAAACTCAATATAATTTTTCTATTATCTCATCATCTATCTTATAACAATGCTTTTCCTCGGGAAAAGCACCGTTCTTTACATCTTTTATATATTCCTCAAACGCCTTTTTCATTGTTTCGCCGATATCGGCATACCGCTTTACAAACTTCGGAACAAAATCACTGAACATTCCGAGCATATCCTGATAAACGAGAACTTGTCCGTCACAGCCTTTTCCTGCGCCGATTCCGATAGTCGGAATTGAAATCTCATTCGTTATTATCTCCGCAAGCTTTGCCGGAACACATTCCAGAACAAGCATAAATGCTCCCGCCTGCTCGACTTTTTTTGCGTCCTCGATTAATTTTTTTGCTCCCTGCTCGTCCTTGCCCTGAACCTTAAATCCGCCGAACGAGTTTACCGACTGCGGTGTAAGACCTATATGCGCAACAACAGGTATTGATGCTTTTGTTATTGCTTCAATCCTATCGCATACCGTTGCTCCGCCTTCAAGTTTTACCGCATACGCTCCGCCCTCCTGAATAAGACGTCCCGCATTTTTTACAGCGTCGTATACCGATGTCTGATACGACATAAACGGCATATCCGCTATAACCATAGCATTTTTCGCACCTCTGACAACCGCTTTTGTGTGATGAAGCATATCCTCCATCGTTACAGGCAGCGTCGAGTCGTAACCAAGTATAACATTTCCCAGCGAATCGCCGACAAGAATACAATTTACTCCCGACTCATCAATTATTTTAGCAGTTGAATAATCGTAAGCTGTCAGCATGGTTATTTTGTCACCGTTCTGTTTTTGAGCCAAAACGGTAAGAGTTGTGTTTTTCATAAAAATCTCCATTTCTCCGCTATCAGCGGCACAAATCTAACATGAAAAAGAAGCAAGTCAGGTCACTCAAAATCAATCCGCCGACGTATATATATACTTCAAGGGTTGATTTTGAGATGAGATGCGCCGCTTATTTTTCATGTTAAATCCTCCTGTTATCGTTCTTTCATTAAATAAAGATACAATACAAATTCCATGTTATTATACCACACTTTAATTTATATTTCAATATTATTTCAATTTATTGTACACAATAAATCTATATTTCAGCTTTTCGCCCATAATATCGCTTTGTGATTCGGCTTTCCATGTGTCATCTTCATCAAGATTTACAAAAAACGCATCCGCATCCTTATCCGAATCCACCTTTGTTATGTACGCTTTATCACAATACGGCAAAAGCATATTATAAATTTCTCCCCCGCCGATTACAAATATTTCCGTATCGTATTTTTTGATTTCTTCAAGCAGTTCATCAACCGAATGTACAACAACAACGCCATCACGGCTGAAATCCCTGTTTCTTGTAAGTACGATATTAACTCTGTCCTTTAACGGAAGTCCGTTGGGAAGTGAATCGAGTGTTTTTCTTCCCATAACAACAACGTTGTTTATTGTGGTTTCCTTAAAAAATTTCATATCTCCCTTGATGTGAAACAATAAGTCCCCGTCTTTTCCTATACCCCATGATTTTGAAACGTTTACTATAATATTCATTTTAACTCCTTATACCATTCTTTGTATTTTCTTAGCTTTTCCGTATCGGGCTTTGCCGAGCGCTCCAGTCCGCCTATAACCTTTTTAAATTCACGCTCCTTTTTTGCATACAAAAGCGGATACAGCTTATTGCTTTTAAGATACGGCGGAATATGATAGTCAATATCACGTTCAAATTTTTCCGCCTCTCCGCATATAACCCTCATTATATTATACACCTTAAAGCCCTCGGACGCAATATCTTCATCAATAATTTTAAATCCGTTATACATCAAAAATTTTCTTAATTCATACTGATTGTTCATCGGCTGTAATAACAGCTCCGAGCCTTTTGCAGTTTCAATATCCGATTTGATTATATATTCAATCAGCTCTCCGCCCATGCCCGCAATTATAATCTGACCCGCCTCGCCCTTTTCAAGAACCGATATTCCCGAGCCTAAGCGTGTTTCTATCCTGTCCGACAAGCCCTCGCTTTTTATATTCTTTTGCGCAATTTTCAGCGGTCCTTCATTTATATCCGCCGCAATCGCTCTTTTTATCCTGTTTTTCTTAACAAGCTCAATCGGTATGTAGGCATGGTCTGTTCCGATGTCTGCAATCACCTCCGAATCAACATAATTCAATATACATTGTAATCGTTCTGTAATCAATGTAACTCTCCTTTAACATAACTAATTATTTTGTGCATTTATCCATGAAGTTATTCACACACCGTGGATAACTTTATAAAACTTAAAAATCCGTTAAAACAGCGTAATTTCGCACTTATGCAACAGAAATCGTGGATAAGCGTGGATAACTGTGTGGATTTTTTGTCAATTTATGCCGAAATTATATGTAAACCTAAAAAACGGCTTAAAACCTTGATTTTTGCAAAACACTCAAATCCACATAAAACGTGGATAAGTACGTGGATAGCGTGGATAACTTTTGTCAATCGGCTTGTCTGCTTGAAATTTTATGTGAATAAAGAATATTTTACCAACGTGGATAACTTTTCTTGGTTTACATAATTTTTTTGATTTCCGCAACCTATTTTTCGTCAAAATCCACAACACATTATATAGTGTTTTTATTCTCAAAAAGGGGGCAAGCGCCCCCTTTACTGAATAGTCTTATATCTTATATCGTCGCCGTAGAATCTGCATACAATAAAATTTTCCATTAATCTTGACACAAACCGCATTGAATACGTTTTTCCAAGCTCCTTAATATCAAGATTTGTGCTTATAATAAACTTTTTTCCTCTTGATATTCTTTCGTCAAACACGTCAAACAAAATCGAATCGTTGAATTTATTTGCCGCCTCCGCTCCCAAATCGTCAATAATCAGCAAATCACACTCATACAGCCTGTCTATAATAGTTCTGTCTTTCATTCTGCCGAAACGGTAGTCCTCAAACATATTGAACAGCTTTGACGACCTCACGTATATAACGTTCTTTCCCTGCTCTATAAGCTCCTTTGCCGCAGCGCATGACAAAAATGTCTTGCCAAGTCCCGTTGTGCCGTAAAACAGCAGACTTTTATCCATTGTGTCAAATTCATTGCAGAATTTTCTCGTGTGGTTATAAATCCACATCATATTGTCAAACGGAGATTCCTTACAGTTTCCCTTGTCCTTTGAATAAAAATCAAAATTAAAGGTATCAAAATTATTCTTTTTCATCAGCTCCGCTATATTTGACGAATTATAAGCCTCGTCCGCAAGAGCCTGCTTAAAGCATCGGCACAGCTTTCCGTCGGGAGTATGCCCCGTATCGGAGCAAAGAGAACACTCGTATTCATATTTTTTAAAGTCTTTCGGGATATTATACTGCTTCAAAAGAGCGTTTTTTTCGTCCTCAAGGCGTTTTAAATTCTCGTTAAGGTCTTTATTATACTCCTCGTGCTTTGACGGCTCACGAAGGATATTATTGACGTTTCTCATGCCTCTGACATTTATTTCATTGTCTATTTCACGTATACGGGGTACTTTTGAATACACTTCATCAATACGCTCTCTGCGCCTTTTTGAGGCATTTTCACGCTTTTCCTCATACCGTGCAAAAATTTTGTTTATCAGTTCATTATCCGCCATTTAAAATCACCTCCGCAGCCTTATCCTTGTTTTTCAGTATCTCGTCAAAACGCTTTATGTATTCCGACGGGTCTTTGAAATTAAATATTCTCTCTATTCTGTCATTCATGACAAGCTTTGTCGAGCCGCCTCCGCCAAGCGCTATAATCGTCTGCTTTTCCTCCATGATGTTCACGTTGTACGTACTCATTCTGCCCTTTTTGGCATATCCCACATTCTCAAGATTGCCCGAAATATTCTTCTGACGGTACATATAATACGGCTCTCTGCCTGTTTCGTTCATGCGCTTTTGAGTGTATGACAACATTCTGTTCATCTGCTCCGCCTCCGTCAGACGGTTGTCCGTAAAGCGCAGATTTGCAGCACGCTTGACACACATTGAATGAACCGTTATATTCTCGGGGTCAAGCTCAATTATCCTGTCAAGGCTGTACTTGAACATTTCAAAGCTTTCCCCCGGCAGACCTGCAATCAAATCCATGTTGATATTATCAAATCCCAGTTCACGCGCCGTATTAAAACAATCGACAATCATTTTATCATCATGCTTTCTGCGGACTTTTTTTAATGTTTCGTTGTTCATCGTCTGCGGATTTATGCTTATTCTGTCCGCACCGCCGTTTTTAACCGCAATCAGCTTTTCTCTTGTTATCGTATCGGCACGCCCTGCCTCAACGGTAAATTCCCTGATTTTATCAAAATCGAAATGAGCCTTAAGCCTGTCGCAAATCATCGTAAGCTGCCTTGCCGAAAGAGTTGTCGGAGTGCCTCCGCCAATATAGATATTTTCAACATGAGCGCCGATTTTATCTATAATTTCAGCAGTTTTATCAATTTCAAGAAGCAGTTTTTCCACAAATTCATCCATATATTTTCCGCTTACGCTTATATCCGTTGACACAAACGAGCAGTAAAGACACCTTGTCGGGCAGAACGGAATCCCTATGTAAATGCTTACGCTGTTTTCGCCTATGCTTTTAAGCAGTATTTCTTCATTTTTCGCCACTCTCATCGCAAGCTCGGTCTTTTCAGCGCTGACATTGTATATTTGCGAAAATATTTCCTTTATCTGTGAATTGCTGTATCCGCTTTCTTTAAGCTCTCTGACGTTCTTTGCGGGACGTATGCCGCACATAACACCCCACGGCAGATTGATTTTGCGTATCTGCTCCGCACACGCACAAAGCGACCTTGTGCATGAGCATGTGAAAACCTTTTTTATAAATTTATTTTTCCTGCCGTTTATATCGAATTTAAAATAATTATCGTCAAAATACGCTTTTCCGTTATAATTTATCTGTGTGTAAACGTTCGTTTCCCGACCGTTGTACTTAAAATCCGAATATATTGTAACGTCCTCATCATCGCCGAAAAAAAGCCCAGCAAACAGCCTTAATTCATATTCACATTCATAGCCGTTCTGAATAACAAGCATTTTTTTCTCCTACTTTACAAACATATTGAATTTTTTCTCATAGCCGATACTTGTCTTTGCGCCGTGACCCGGGTATACCGTCAAATCGTCGCTGAGAGTGTAAAGACGCCCCTTTATTGATTTTTTGAGCGTTTCCTCGTCGCCCGTAGGCAAATCCCATCTTCCGCAGCTTCTCAAAAACAGAGTGTCGCCTGTAAAGACGCCGATTTCCGTCAGATAGCACGCTCCGCAGCTTGTGTGACCGGGGGTGTACAGGCATTTTATTTTCATTCCGTCTATGGTTATGGTCTGCCTGTCTTTCATCACGATTTCGGGCACTTTTGGTCTTAACTGCTCGCCAAGTCCCAAAAGGGTCATGTTTATACTCGGATTCGAGACATTCTCCGCCCCCTTTTCACTGCTTATGAGCTTTGCGCCCGTTTCACGGCGCAGCTCGTCCAGATATTCGATATGGTCATAGTGACAGTGCGTGATAAAGATAAATTTTATTTTAACGCCCACAACAGCGGCCGCCTTTAAAATTTCGTCCGTTCTGCATCCGGGGTCGATTACCACGCCCGTCCTTTCGTTGTAAATTAAGTATGTGTTTTCATCCGTATGATAATTGTTAATTACCCTAACGTTCATGTAAATTTCTCCATTCTGCCGCCGGCTGCGGCATAAGTTTAAAATTAAAAATATTCAAGTATATTTGTACGGCTCATTCCCATGTGGTAAGTCGCTTGCAATCAAGCCGCCGATGTATGTTTATACTTCAATGGTTAATTTTGAGATGAATTGCGCAGTTTATATTTAATTATAGAGTCTGACGGGGAGAACCATGTATATATACGAATCGTCATCCCCTGCCGAATGTATAAAACAGCCGCTTGTAGGCGCGCTGAACTCCATTTTTACTTTATCCTCGTCGCACGAGGTCAGAGCGTCAAGCATGAAACGGCAGTTAAAGCCGATTAAAAGCTCTCCTCCGTCAAGCTCCACATCAACTGTATCATTTACCTGTCCTTTTTGAGTTATGCACGAAATGTCGATTTTGTTATATGCCATATTAAACCTTACGGGAACTTTGTTTTCCGTATGAGCCGATATATCGTCATTTATAAGGAGCATGGCTCTTTCAAGGCAGGCGATTATATATTTCTTCTCGCATACGACGTTTATCGTGTTTACGGCGTTCAGAATAGCCTCATACTTCAAAAATTCGCCGTCAAGCTTTCTTGTATACACTTGAAAATCGCCGAAATCGAACATAACGTGTCTGTCGGATACGATAACGGTTACTTCTTCCTCGTCCTTTAAAAGCTTTAAAAGCTCTCTTAATGTTGTACCGGGGATAACTGTTTTACTGTTTTCAAGATTTTCCTTTAATTCATGCTTTACGACCGCAAGACGGTGTCCGTCCGAGGCAACGACATTTAAGTGATTGTTCTTTATTTCAAACAGCGCACCCGTAAGAATGGGTTTTCTGCCCTCGGTTGCGGCAACAAACGATATTGTCTTTCTGATAAGCTTTTTTAAATCAGCCTGTGCAATATTAAATCTGAATTTTTCTTCAAGAATGGGTGCGGGCGGATATTCTTTGCCGCCGAGTCCCTGTATATTAAATTCGCTCAGACCGCATTTAATTTTTGTTACGTTATCGACGGGGTTTACTTCCATGGTAACGGTTCCGTCGGGAAGACGTCTTACTATTTCGCCGAACATTTTTGATGTAAGGGCGACTGTTCCTCCCTCGGGTACGTTCATTTTTGCATTATACTCTATACAAAGGTCAAGATTGTTTCCCGTTACGACGACATTTCCGTCACCCGATGAATCAATCAGCATACATTCAAGTATAGGCATTGTGCTTTTTACGGATACCGCCTTTTGTACGGTATTTACTATTTCAAGCAATTCAGCTTTGCTGCAAGATAGTTTCATAATTTTTTCTCCTTTATCAACAGTCATTTATCCACAAAGGCTTTTGCCGCCTTTGGCGATATATATGTATATATAAATAATATAATAATAGAAGTAATAGCAGTAGGGTGCGTGGATTGCTGGATAAGTATTCCAATACCGCACCGCCGCTGACTTTTTTATTCACACCGCACCTGTTCATAACAGATGTATAATTTGTGTGCAATGTGAATAACTTTTTCCTGTTTTTACCTGTTTTAAATTATTAACAGCTTATCCATTATTTATCAACGGGGTTATTCACAGCCTGTTATGCCGACTGCAAATCCTTTATAATATAGTTTATATCGGCTTTTAAAGTCTCGTCAACTTCAAGCTTTACTTCAATTTTCTTAACGTTGTTTAATACGGTTGTCCTGTCCTTGCTCCCGATTGCTCTGCCGATTGCGGTAAAATTCATATCCGTAAGCTTATGGCAAAGATACATTGCAATCTGACGGGGACCGACAAAGTTGGCAACTCTTGATTTACCCGTTAAATCCTCAATTGAAATATTATAGAAGGAGCTGACCTTCTGTATTATCTTTTCGGGCGTGATTTTTGATATGCTGTCCTGCGGAAGATACGATTTAAGAACATATTCCGCAAGAGGTATGTCTATGATTTTGTTTGATATTTCGGCAATCGAAATCAGATTTATCAGTACTCCCTCAAGCTCTCTGACGTTGGATTTTATTCTTTCGGCAACAAAAGCAAGTACTTCATTGTCAACGGTTATATTATGCTGTGCGGCTTTTTTCTGAAGAATTGCTATTCTCGTTTCGTAATTCGGAACGGTAATATCAATTGTAACGCCTGCGGCACATCGGTTTCTTAAGCGCTCTGTAAGTGTTGTAAGCTCACTGGGGGGCCTGTCCGAGGTTATGACTATCTGCTTGTTGAGGTTATACAGTTCGTTGAACGTATGGAAAAATTCCTCCTGCGTAGCCTCTTTCTTTTTGAAAAACTGAACGTCGTCTATAAGCAGAACATCTACGGAGCGGTATTTGTTTCTGAACACGTCGCCCTTGCCCTCGCCTATAAGGTCGATAAAGTCGTTCATAAATTCCTCGCTCGTTACATAGGTAATCTTTTTTCTGGGATAGTTTGCTTTTATCCTGTTGCCTATGGCAAACATCAGATGCGTTTTTCCGACGCCCGAATGACCGTACAGAAATAACGGGTTATAAATATGACCCGGATTTTTGGTTGCTGAAATAGCCGCCGCAACCGCATAAGCGTTCGACGAGCCTATGACAAAATTTTCAAATGTGTATTTCGGGTTAAGCCCTACCGACAAATCGGGTAAATCCTCCGCATTAACGTCCTCGTCCTTTTCAAGTACACTTTGCGCATCGCTTTTCAATATTACGTTAAGAGTAAGCTTTTGGGAGGTTATCTGCTCCAAAGCCGACTCTATATATTTCTTGTAGCGCAGGTTAATCATGTTCTGATTAAGAGCAAGCGGAACAGCTATAGTAAAGGAGGTACTGTCGATTAAAACGGGTACTGCGTCTTTCATATGTACGTTTACGCCGACGGCGCTGTCCGTCTTTGTTTTCACAATATTAAGCACACTTTTCCATAAATCGTTAATACTCAGATATTTCATATTATGCCTCCTTTCAATAATTTTTAACTCTTTTATTTTTATTTAAACATAGATACCTATATCATATCAAATTTTGACGGAATAATCAAGTGTTTTTACGAATTTAACTTGAAATTGTAATATATTAATGATATAATTAAATAATAATTTGTAAAGAAAGGATAAAAATAGCGTGAAAAATGTATTGATAACGGGCGGAAGCAGAGGAATAGGCAGAGCGTGCGTTGAATATTTCGTTAAATTAGGACACAGGGTATTTTTTACTTACAATAAAAATACCGCCGCCGCAGAGGAGGTCAGCCGTGAAACGGGTGCGGTGATGATAAAATCGGGAGATATTGAAAGTCTTGTCAGAATGGTTCACGAATACGGAACTCTCGATATTCTGGTGAATAATGCGGGGATTGCAGAGCAGATTATGTTTCAGGATATAACCGAGGAAAAATGGGACAGAATGTTTGATACGAATATAAGAGATATGTTTTTGATTACAAAGGCGTTTTATAATGATTTTATCGAAAAGAAATCGGGAAAAATTGTGAATGTATCGTCAATGTGGGGAATATCGGGTGCAAGCTGCGAGGTTCATTACAGTGCGTCAAAAGCGGCGGTTATAGGATTTACAAAGGCTCTTGCAAAGGAAATGGGACCATCGGGAGTAAATGTAAACTGCGCTGCGCCGGGGGTTATAGATACCGACATGAACGCAAATATAGATGAAGAAACAAAAAAAGAGCTTACCGAAGAAACTCCGCTGTGCCGTATGGGAACGGCACATGACGTTGCGGAAACAATCGGATTTTTATGCTCCGACGCGGCGGATTTTATAACGGGTCAGGTTATATGCTGTGACGGCGGATTTTTAAATTAATTCCATAAATTATATAAATCACATTCTATTCCGTAGGTGGATACCGTCTTGACAAAATCAGCATTGAATTTCTCTGATATTTCGGACGGTACTTCACTGCCCGACGGCAGAAACAGCGCCGCCCATTTGCATTTATCCGCATTAAAGCTATTAAGCTCGTATATATTTTCAAACGGCGAGCCTTGTGAAAGCTTTGGTCTGTAAATCGGCGTGTACGGTGCGTAGTAGCTTAAAACGCCGTACAAATGAGCGTCAACATAGCAGATAATAGCCTCGTATTTTTCGCTTTTGAGCGTTTCTTCTATTCCAAGCTCGGACGCATTGTATTCAATATCGGCGGCTGACGGATAGTTTACCGCAAAGCCGAGAGCAAAAAATACCGACACGATAACGGGCAGAATTTTAATACGTGAAATTCCGACAGCCATTGCCGCAAGCAGTAACGGTATTGCGGGCACTGCATATCTTTCTATAAATACGGGTCTTACGGCGGCTGACGCAGCTATTCCGACAGCATTTGTAAAAACAAAAACAAGCGCCGAATAAACTGCAAATTTCTTTTTGTTAACCGCAAGCAAGATAAACGAAAGCAATGCGATAATTCCGATTATGCTTAAATATATGCCTGTGATATTTCCGCATTTGAACCATACATTAAAATAATTTAATACGGTTTTGACGGTAATCGGCTCAATCCAGTATTCGTTTTGTACCTTGTCGGCAAGCTGTGATATAAACGAGGCAAGCCACGGAATATATAAAATGACCGTTGAAACGGCGCAAATCATAAAATTTTTAAGACTTTTCTTTTTTATACAGCCTATAAACAGCATTATATAAATTATTCCTGCCGAAACGAGCGCAAAATAATGAGTGTATGCCGCAAGCACTCCGAACATCATAAAAATTATATAATCGAGAATATTTTCGCTTTTGTAAGCGCCGTAGGCGTACAAGCCGCAGCCCGTGACAAAAAGCGCCGCAGTGCCGTACATTCTGACTTCGACCGAAAACGCTGATGTAATCGGCAGAAATAAAAGCATTACCGAAAATATAAAGCCCGTTTTATTATCCTCAAATTCCGAAAGCTTTACATAGCCCAAAACTGCCGTAAGAATAAGCGATATTACCGAAAACATCTTTGCGGCGAACAGGCTGTAGCCGAAAGGTGCTGTAAAGGCTTTAAGCAGAATATAATAAAGCGGAGGGTGTACGTCCTGCGCTGTTATGCGGCATATTTCGCCAAAATCATGTTTTATCATTGCCATTGTATATGCCTCGTCATACCATACCGCATTATTGAACGCAAGACATATATACGCAGAGGCGGCAATGAACAGCAGACATACAAAATAAAAATTATATTTATTTTTCAATGTTACTCTCCTTAGCTATATAAATAGGTCGGTTTTTGCTTTCCATATACGTTTTTGCGATGTACTGACCTATAATCCCTATTGAAAACAGCTGCACTCCCGACAGCATGAATATAATGCACACAAGCGACGGATAGCCCGCCACGGGGTCGCCCCATATGAGCGTTTTCACGATTACGACTATTATCATAATAATTGCAAGCAGACAGCATACGATGCCAAGCACCGAGGCAATCGACAGCGGAGCGGTCGAAAATGCCGTAATTCCGTCGATTGAATATAACAGCAGTTTGAAAAAGCTCCATTTTGTATTGCCCGCACTGCGTTCGACGTTTTCATATGAAATCCATTTTGTCTTGTAGCCTATCCAGCTGAAAATTCCTTTTGAAAAGCGGTTGTATTCTTTAAGGCTCAGAGCCGATTTAACCATTGCCTTTGTCATAAGCCTGAAATCCCGCGCACCATCGACAAATTCGGTTGACGATATTTTATTGATAAGCTTATAAAAGCACCGTGCAAAAAACGAGCGTACCGGCGGTTCGCCCTCACGGGTCGCACGGCGTGCGGCAACGCAGTCGTATTCTCCTGCTTTTATTTCGTCATACATTTTAATAATCAGTTCGGGCGGGTCCTGCAAATCAACGTCCATAATTGCGGTATAATCACCGTCAGCCGCCTCAAGCCCCGCATACATTGCCGCCTCTTTTCCGAAATTTCTCGAAAACGAAATGTATTTGATTTTGGTATCTTCGTTTGCCAAGCGTTTTATTAAACCAAGCGTTCCGTCCGATGAGCCGTCGTCCACGAATATAAGCTCGTATTTAACATTTATTTTTTTCATAACCTCAATGATTGAGGAATAAAATAAAGGTATTGCGTCAAACTCGTTATAGCACGGAACAACAACAGATATTTTATCCAAGCTATTATCTCCAATCGTTTTATTTCTTATTATTATAGTACATATATTAAATTTTGTCAAGATTTTGCAAAGTGTATAAAAAATCGGAAAACGGCATAAAATGATTTATATATAAGAAAGGAGTTTTTTTGATATGTGGAGTAAAATTAAGCCTTATGTTATTTCAATACTGATTGCGCTGGGCGTGGGAGCACTGTCGGCGCTTATAACGAAAAATAATATGAATTTGGTGTATGAGCAGGTGAACAAGCCGCCGCTTTCGCCGCCTATGGTGCTGTTTCCTGTTGTATGGTGTATTTTGTTTGTGCTGATGGGAATAAGCAGTGCAATAATTTACATTAACAGAAACACTAATCCCGAAATTGCGTCATCGGCATTAAAGCTGTACGGCGTTCAGCTTGTATTTAATTTTCTGTGGCCGATTGCGTTTTTTAACTTTCAGGCGTTTTTGTTTGCGTTTATATGGATAATGGTGCTGTGGGTACTGATTATAGCGATGATAGTACAGTTTAATAAAATAAACAAAACTGCGGGTTATTTGCAGATACCGTATCTGGTATGGACTACATTTGCGGCGTATTTGAATTTGATGATATATATTTTAAACAGGTAAACCATGCTTATAATTGTAATAAGAACATTAATACTTTACGGAACTGTCATAGCGTCGCTGAGAGTTATGGGAAAACGTCAGCTCGGGGAGCTACAGCCCTCCGAGCTGGTTGTGGCGATAATGATAAGCGATTTGGCGTCTGTACCGATGCAGGATATAGACTCACCTCTTATTTGGGGAATACTGCCTGTCCTGACGCTTATTGTTACAGAGGTTCTGCTGTCGTATATAAGCCTTAAAAGCCGTAAGGCAAGGGAATTTCTGACGGGCAGACCGAGCATTGTTATATATAACGGAGAGATTGTTGAAGAAGAATTAAGGCGGCTGAGATTTAATCTGAACGATTTAATGTCGGAATTAAGGCTGAACAACTGCCACGATATTACCGACGTGGGTGCGGCGATAATAGAAACAAGCGGTAAATTGAGCGTTATAAAAAAGAGCGAGGCGAACAGCATAACGGTGGACGACCTTTCAAGAACAAAGCCGAAAAAGGACGGCTTGCCGTGCATAATCGTTACGGACGGGATTCTTGACAAGGAGGAATTAAGGCGTGCGGGAAAATCCGAGCCGTGGCTGAAAGCGGAGCTGTCAAAGCACGGAATGAAAAGCGTGAACGAGGCGTTTTTGGTTTCGGTAAATGCAGAGGGAAAAGTCTATATTCAAAAGAAAAAATAACGAGAGGAGGGCATATTATGAAAAGCGTTATAATTTCCGCACTTATAGGGTTTGCGGTAATTCTGGGCGGTATGAGCTACAGCAGGCATATAGATACTGTTTCGCAGAAGCTGCTTTCGGGAAACAGGGAGGTCACGGAGCTTATAAAAAGCGAGGAATATGACAGAGCACTGGACAAGCTGGAAAACGTAAGCGACTATCTTGAAAAAAAGCACGTTGTACTCGGCTCTACGGGCAAGCACGACAAAACGGACGAAATGGAAATGAATATTGCCGAATTAAAAATGCAGATTAAAAACAAAAGCAAAAACGATGCGCTTGTAACCTGCGCCACGCTTGATTTTCTGTTTGAATATATGCCGAAGAATATTAAATTAAGAATTGAAAACATTTTGTAAATAAATTTAGCTTGATTAAATGTGAAAAATATGGTATACTGGTATTAATTTAATATTCATACAAAGTGTCGGTTATACTGTACGGGTATAGTCGGTGAAAAGGGAATCGGGTGAAAATCCCGAACGATTAACGGTCGCCGTGTGCGCCGAAGGTATCATGTTCGTTGACGAAAGTCAGTCATTGGGAAACTGAGAAGGCAGAGCATAATACCGTGCGGATTTTTCCGTATGTGGCGTGAGTCGAAAGACCTGCTTTGATGTCGGTTTGCAACGCATTTTTTAAAATGCAGAGCCGATATTTTTGTCACGCTTGGGCATTGTACAAGGGTTTTGTTTTGGTGTGACAAATTATGATTAATACGCAGGAATACTCCGCTGCGGCATAATTTATGCCGCAGTTTTTTTGCGGTAAAAAGTCTGAGTAAAATCACCCATAGCACTGCTTTTTGCTCGGAACGGTTTTATTTAAGACTTAAATTTTGTGCCTTACGGCATCGAAAGGAATGGTTATAAACATGAACAAACAAAAAAGACTTTTAAGTCTGATTATGGCGCTTGCCATGATTATCAGTCTTGTGCCGTCGGCGGTTTTTGCCGCAGACGGAAATTTGGAGGGAGCGGGAACGGCGGAAAGCCCGTATCTGATTTATGATGAAAAGGATTTGATAAAATTCCGTGACATAGTAAACTCAACAGAAGCGTGCGAGGCATATGCGGAGCTGACGAATGACATTACATTAAGCGAAGAATGGACGCCGATAGGTACAAAAACTTATGCTAAAGAGCAATATAAGGGTACGTTTGACGGAAAAAATCACGAAATCAGCGGACTTGTAATATCAGCAGAAGCAGGAAATAAGGGACTGTTCGGACTTGTAAACGGAGC
The DNA here is from genome assembly GCA_934454215.1 of uncultured Clostridia bacterium. GTDB lineage: Bacteria > Bacillota > Clostridia > UBA1381 > UBA1381 > Ornithomonoglobus_A. Next base: position 12,195 of record CAKSGG010000003.1, on the reverse strand, counting down.
AACAATAAAAAATCTTCGTGTTGACGGAAAAGTTATATGCGAAACAAAAAAATATATCGGCGGTATTGTTGGAAATATGCGGTCGGGAACTATAGAAAACTGCTCGTTTGGCGGAACTGTAAAGGGTGATTATGCAGGAGGTATTGTCGGCGGTCTTAACGGTGAGTGCACAATAACGGGCTGTGCAAATACTGCGTCCGTTACGGGAACATATGCCGGTGGTATTTTAGGATTTTGGAAGACAAAAGCAACAATTCAAAGCTGTTACAATACAGGTGCGGTAAACGGCTCGAAATATACGGGCGGTATTGCGGGACAGCTTAATAAAGGAGTTATTTCGGACTGCTATAATATAGGTGAAATAACCGGTACGGGTACAGACGGTATATGCGGTTTTATTTTGTCGGATGTTTCGGACGATTGTTTCTATACAAATCCCGAAACAGGCAAGGGTGTAAAAGTTTCGTCACCTGCCGAAATGAAACTTTCAAATGCGTTTGTCGCAGACGAAAACAACATAAACAACGGCTACCCGATACTTGCATGGCAGGCAGGAAAAACCGTTGAGAAAAATCCGCATATAGATATAGTCGGAGTATCAACTCTTGAAATGACAAACAGCGGTATTCAGCCGTCAACAACTCTTGAGGTTGCATATAAGGATATGGACGATAAGCCGTATGTCGAATGGACGGTTACAGAGGGCGCAGACTTGGTTACGGCAGAGCAGCCGTCAAACCCCGATGAAAGCAATTCAAAACTTGTCGTTACGGCAAAGCACGCAGGAACGGCGGTTATAAAGGCAGAGGCAGGAGAATATACGGCTGAATATAAAGTCTATATTATTCCGTTTATAACAAGCATACAGTTCAATAACAGCCCGATTGTAGAAGAATACGCTGTAGGAAGTACGGTTTGTGCAAATGTTTACATATTGGGCGGCAGTGAGTACGATTACGAAAATTTCCCGAAACTGAAATACCAGTGGAGGAGCGACCTTAAAGATATTCCGGGTGCAACTGAAAGAACATATACAATTGAAGAAAAATACGCTGATACAAGAATTGACTGCGTTGTGCAAAATCATGAACCGTCAAATCTGTATATAAAGGCTGTCGGTGCAGAATATGCAAATCTGCTGTCAGATACAAAAACTCTTTCGATTGATACATCGGATATAAAGGAAAACACAAATATAAAGCTTCCGTCAAAGGGAGAAAAGGGAACGGACATCGCATGGACAAGCGACAGTGATGTAATCAATGTTGAAAACGGAAATGTTGTTATTCCCGATGAAGGCATAGTTACCGTTAAGCTGACGGCAAAGCTTTCATATAAGGATAAATATAAAACAAGAATATTTAACATTAAAGTATATTCAAAGGCGGCTGCCGAGGAAGAATTAAATAATAAGCAGAAAAAGCTTGAAAGCGTTAAAGAATCACTCGGAACGCTTACGCCCGTTTACGGCGAGGATAAGAATATACTTGACATGATGAAAGCCGATGTAAAATCAAAGAGTGATGAGGATATATCGGTTGTACTGAAAAGTACGGAAGAAGTTTACGGCGGCGCAGGTATTGCGGAAAACGGTGATATTACATATTATTACAGAAACCCCAACGAAACAGCTTCGCTGAATTTTGCGTCATATAATGCGGTATTTGAATTGTCGCTTGACGATGCGGTATGCGAACTGACGGTTCCCGTTACGATTGACTGGGACAGAGAAAAGGTCAAAGCCGCAATGAAAGAAGAAATTCTTGATAAAACGGAAATAGATACGGATACCGAAGAAATTTCATTGCCGAGAGTAATCGACAATAAAATGTGGACGCTTATTTCATGGGAAAGCTCAGACCCGAAAACAATCTCGATAAGCGACAAAAATCAGCAGACGGCAGATACAAAATTCAATCCGTATGTCGGAATCGTGCGCAGAGGCGCTGAGAATAAGAAAGTAACGCTTACGGCTAAATTTGTATTCAGCTTTACAAACGATATTATCGGCAGTGAAGAACCGATAGTAATGACAAAGGTTTTTGATGTTGATGTAAAGGCAATTGACAAGGAAACAGCGGCAAAAATAGAGGCGGAGCTTTTGGAAAAGCTTGACGGCGGCTTTGAAAAGGTCGGAATAACGGACGCATCAACGGGCGAAAAGCTTACGGACGAGGACGGAATATATACCGTAAAGCATGATATTAAATTCCCGACAACACGTGATTTCGGTGTGGACGGAAAAGAAACCCCGATAGTTATTTCAAGCAGTGACGAGGACGTAATACAGTCGCCCGACGTTAATAACGCCGCAAGAGTGGCGGTTATAAGACCCGCTGTCGGAGGAGAAGAAAAAACAGTTACGGTTACTGTTGCGGTTGAGGACAGTACAACGTCGGTAAGTGCGTCACGCTCATTTGATTTTAAGGTTATGCCTTTGACAAATGAGGAAATTCAGTCGGAAAAAGAGCTTATGAATAAGGTCATAGCCTCGTATTTTGACGGAATAAAGGGAGCAAATACCGAAAAAGACAACATAAAATCAAACCTTTCGTCATTTACGGAGGTTTACGAAAAGGACGGTCAGCTTGTATGGGCGCGCAGCAATGATGAAATGAGCGGCTGCGGAATTGTTCCGACGGCTATGGACGGCTGGGAGGAGCTTGAGGCATGGAGATTGTTTAAATCAAGCAATCCTGCTGTTATTACACATGAAAATCTGCTTGTAAATATGCAGAGAAATGCAAAGGCGGTAAATGTTTCATCGGCGCTTTCGAGTGAAACGCTTGGAATTTACGGTAAATTATATAAGGAAGATAATCAGAAATATGCGGCGTATGCCGATTTGGCTGATTTGTATTACCGTGAAGTAAACGTTGATTTGGTTGTAAGAGGATTTTTTACAAAGGCAAACGCAAAGCCGTCGGCAGTGACTGAAACCATGACTGTATCGTTCAGACTGCAAAGCAGTACGAACACACTTATAGCAAAAACAAGCTACAGCGATTTACCCGAGCCGACAACGGTATTTGATATATTCAAAAAAGCGCTTGAAGAAAACGGATATACATATAAGGCGAGAGGAAGCTATGTTTACTCAATAACAACTCCCGACGGAGAAACTCTTGAAGAATTTGACGAGGGTTCAAATTCGGGCTGGATGTACAAGGTAAACGGCAAGCTTGCGGATTGCTACATGGGTGCATACGGTTTAAAGAGCGGGGACGATATAGTCGTATTTTTCACAAAGGACTTTACGCAGGTATCGGGCGGACATTCGTATGATTATAACCCGAGCAAGCCTGATACAAAAACGGACGATAAAAAAGACGATACCGAAACAAAGCCCGAGGAAAACAAGCCGAAATTCAGCGATATTGAAAATCACTGGGGAAGAAACGATATTGAAAAAGCGTCGGAGCTTGGTATTATGAAAGGCGTTTCGGATTACGAATTTGCGCCCGACGACGACCTCACAAGAGGAATGTTTGTGACAATTCTGTACCGTCTTGAAAAAGAGCCCGAGCATACGGAAATCAAATTCAGCGACGTTAATTCGGCGGACTGGTATTTTGACGCTGTTGCATGGGCAAAGGAAAACGGAATTACGGACGGAATATCGGATACGGAGTTCGGACCGAATCTGAAAATCACAAGAGAGCAGATGGCGGTATTTATGTACCGTTACGCAAAGTATCTGAAATCGGTTACGGATATAAATGCGGATATAAGCTCGTATGAAGATTATAACGATATTTCCGAATATGCGGTTGAGGCAATGCGCTGGGCGGCCGAAAATAAGATAATGTCGGGAAAATCAGCAGCAACGCTGAACCCGTCGGGCAGGGCAACGAGAGCAGAAACGGCGACTATCATTATGCGGTTTATAAACAGGTAGTAATATTTCAGGGGACTGATTAAATTTAGATGCAGAACACACGAAATTAAGTAAAATGTGTTTTACCGTGCCCGACGGCGTACGTTGGTACGCCGAGGGTTAATTTCGTGTGTAGTTCAATTTATTGAACGGTCTGCGCTAAAGTGAACAGTCCCTTTTTTTGTTTTTATTTTGTTCATTATTTTCTAAAGTTGTTCTAATGCAGATATGCTATAATCAAAGCATAAAATAAATACAAGGGAGTGAACGGGAATGGCTATAGAGGTTTTTAACAGGTATGAGCATAAATATCTTCTTGACAAAAAGACTTATAAAGAGGTCATAAAAACTATTGACAAACATATGCAGCTTGATTTTTACAACATTGATAAAAAGCCGTATACAATAGCAAATATTTATTATGACACCCATGATGATTACCTTATAAGACATTCGCTTGATAAGCCCGAATACAAGGAAAAGCTTCGTCTGCGTTCGTACGGCGTGCCGAATGAAAATTCAAGCGTTTATCTTGAAATAAAGAAAAAATATAAAGGAATCGTCAATAAGCGCAGAACGACCCTGCACCTTGACGAGGCTTACGAATTTTTGAAAACGGGAATCAAGCCCGAAAAAAAGCCGTACATGAACGGTCAGGTTCTGAACGAAATAGAGTATTTTCTAAAAGTATACGATTTAGAACCCAAGCTTTATCTTGCATACGACAGAATAGCGTATTTTGAAAAGGATAATCCCGATTTGAGAATTTCATTTGATATGAATATACGCTCGAGAAGATACGATTTGAAGCTTGAAACGGGCGATTACGGCGATTATCTGCTTGATTCGCAGACGTATCTCATGGAGATTAAAACCGCACTGGCAAAGCCCCTCTGGCTTGTGCATATGCTTTCGGAGCTTGATATTAAAAGACAAAGCTTTTCAAAATACGGTACGGAATACACATTAAAAAGCACGGAAATAAAAAAGGCTGTTTAGCGGAAAGGAAAGAAACAATGGATAATTTATTTAATAATATTTTGGTAAATGTATCGGAGGACATAACCGTCGGAGGAGCGCTTGTAACAATGCTTGCTGCACTGGTTTTGGGATTTATCGTAGCTTTCACATATTACAAAACGGCTGACGAGGAATACTATCAGAGAAGCATGAGCATAACTCTGCTTATGCTGCCCGTGGTGCTGTCGGCGGTGATAATATTTATAGGAAACAATATTGCAAGAGCGTTCAGCCTTGCGGGAACACTTTCGATTATACGGTTCAGGAGCGCCCCGGGCGACCCGAAGGATATAGGCTTTATATTTTTCGATATAGCGGCAGGGCTTGCGTGCGGAGTGGGCTTATACGCATACGGGCTGATGTTCACGGCGGTGCTGTGTATAATTCTCGTGCTTGCCGAAAAATACAATATGTTCGGCGGACGGAAAATATGCAAGCAGCTTAAAATCACAATACCCGAGGATTTGAATTATGATGGCGTGTTTGACGATATTCTCGATGTGTATACGGTAAAACATAAGCTTACAAAAATAAGAACGACGGATTTAGGTTCGCTGTTTGAGCTTTGCTATAACGTAACTATGGACGAAACGAAAAACGAGCAGGAATTTTTAAATGAAATTCGCTGCCGCAACGGAAATTTAAGTATAATATTGTCGGTAATTCCGCCGGTTGTTATAAAGTAAAATATTTTTTAATGTAGGGCAGCGCCGAAAGCTGCCCTTTTTTATATCCGAAAAAGTGCAAAAAATGTATTGACATTTGATATTCGGTAAATATATAATATTTAAGAGGAGAATGAAACATGAGAAATTTTGAAAGCTTTAACAGCGTTATTAACTATATCGAGGATAATCTTAAAAACGAAATAAATTATGAGGAGCTTGCAAATATAATGGCTCTTTCGGTGTATGAGTTCAGGAGAATATTTTCCTTTCTGGCAGAAATTTCAGTATATGAATATATAAAAAAGCGGAAACTTTCATGCTCTGTTAAGGAATTGAAAAGCACGGATTTATCGGTTTGCGATATTGCGATGATGTATCATTACGATTCGCCGTCGTCATACAGCCGGGCGTTTCGGGAATTTACGGGACTGACGCCTACAGAGGCAAGGAGCGGAGAAAAAATACTCAAATTATATCCTAAAATATCGGTTCATGCGGCGGTTGATACAAATGAAGAAATTTCCTATAAGCTTTGTGAGCTTAGCGAATTTTATATTACGGGCTATAGAGGTATATCGAATGAAAGCGATACGGTATGCTGTGAAAAAGTGTGGGAAAATTTCGATGAAGAGGCGGTTTTAAAAGCGGTGAAATCGGCAGATTTCATTATTGCGTCATATGAAAATTCATCGGACGGAAACGTAATATGCACAATAGGCGCAAAATCCGACAGCTTTTTTCAAAACGAAAAATTTTGCTGTACGAAAATTCCGCAGTCTTTATGGATGATATTTTTTACATCGGAAACGGATAATATAAAAATAAATGAAATATATGAAAAGCTTTACACGAGCTGGCTTCCTGCGAGCGGATATAAAAGAAATGCCGAAATCCCGAATATTGAAATTTTCCCCGTTTCGGAGGAGGAATGGCAGATTTGTATTCCCGTAACGGCTGAAAGGAGCTTGATATGAAAAAAATTAAAACGGACGTGTTTATACTCGGCGGCGGTTCGGGAGGCATGGGGTGTCTTTATCGTCTTGCAAAAAACGGCGTAAAGGTGATATTATGCGACAAAAACGGCGGTTTCGGAGGTACGAGCGTATACAGCGGAGTAAGCTGCTGGGAACCGGGGGTAAGTCTTGACGGACTGCATTTACCGCTTGCCGATGAGCTTATGAAAAGAGGCGCATATATAGGAAAGAGCGTTTCAAACGGCAGGCTTTTAAATCCCGAAATATCGGATGATAATGTTATAAACGATTTTTCAAAGTACCCGTGGGGACTTTCGGCAAAAGACAAATTCGGCAAATACGAAGATACGCTGAAAAGGTGCAATATGTTCTTCTCCGACAGGTTAAATCAGATGCGCCGTTTTCAGTTTGATGAGGATTATATAAATCCCGCAATGAAAAATATTTTAAAAAATTACGAAAATAATTTTACCGCTTTTTTTAATACAAGTCTTGTATCGGTAAAAACGGAGGGCGACAGAGTTTATTCGTGTACTCTTGACAGCGGCGTTGAAATCGAGGCAAAATATTTTATCGACTGCGGAGGAAATAATATTCCGCTTATAAGAATGTGTAATTGCGGTACGGATTTGGGTGATACGGATTTAAACGGGGTTACATATGTATTCCGTGTAAGAAAAACAGACGGAAATCATATTGACGATGTAAATACCCCGATTGATTATTCAAAGCTTGACCCGATTCCGATTTCGTGCTTTAACATATACCCGAACGGGGACATAAATATAAATATGCTTCCAACAATGACGGGCGGAGAATATGTCAGTCTTGGCGGGAACGCCGACGAATACGCTCATGCGCTTATCCGAAATTATTGGAATTTTCTTCAAAGGGAAAAAGGACTTTCGGGATATACTCTTATAAAAATATTTAACGCAGGCATAAGAGAGCGTTACCGTCTGCGGGGAAAGCATATTCTTACGGAGGAGGATATAAGACAGGGAATATTTTCTCAGAGAAACAATTCTCATATTATAGCCGTCGGCGACCATATGCTTGACATACACGGCGGCCCGGGACTTTCAAAGGAGCTTGACGCTCCTTACGGAATACCGATTGAGTGCTGTATGACAAATGAATTTGAAAATTTATTTGCCGCCTGCTGCGGTGCGTCGTTTTCGCATATTGCGTCAAGCTCTGTGCGTCTGAGCAGAACAATGATGTCGCTTGGCGAGGGAGTTGGTGAATATATAAGCCAAAAAGTATTGTACGGCAGAGTTGATTTTGAAAAAATTCAACAGTCTCAAAAATTTAATGAAACTGTTAATAAATGGATAAAATGAAAGGGTGTTTTATATGAATTTGGAAAACAAAACAGTATTTATAACGGGAGGAACAAGCGGTTACGGAAAGGCGGCGGCAAAAATGCTTACGGAGCACGGAGCGTCGGTAATTATTGCCGCACGTAATGAAAGTGCGCTCATTGCGGCAAAAGAAGATGGCATCTGCGCCGACTTTATAAAAATGGACGTAACAGTCCCGAGCGATTGGGAAAGGGCGTGCGGATATATAACGGACAAATACAAAAAAATTGATATTCTGATAAACAATGCAGGGAGCGGCGTTTCGATTGTCGATACGGTTGACCAGAAAATTGAAGACATTGATAAAACAATTATGCTTAATTTGAACAGCGTTATTTACGGCTCAAAAATATTCGGCAGAGTTATGAAAGAGCAAAAAGACGGCTTGATTATAAATATGTCATCGGTATGTGCAAAAGAGGCATGGCCGTCATGGTCTGTATATGCGGCGGCAAAATGGGGCGTTCTCGGTTTTTCAAAGGGGCTGTATGTTGAACTCCAGCCTTTCGGAGTGCGTGTAACCTGCATGATTCCCGCCGCAGCGTCGACGTGCTTTAATAAAAATTCCGGTATACCCGATGCGGAGCATTTGCTTACCGCCGAGGATATAGCACAGGCAATAACGGATATATGCCTTATGCCAAAACACGTATGTGTTGAAGAGATGACGGTATGGGGAACGGACCAGATAGTAAACCCGCTGTAACAAATTTGGGGATGTAAAAAAAGTCCAGACCGCAAAAAGGCAAGCTTATGAAGAATAGAGCACATTAAAAAATCGTATTTTATTCGATTATGCCTTTTTGCTACGAACAAACCGAACCTCTCGGAGTACCTATGTACGCCGTCGGGTTCGGTTTGTCCGTTCTGAAGCATTTTTTCCTATCCCCTGATACCTGATTTCTATTTTATTTGCAAGCGTATCCTGTCCGCCACCATTGCTATAAATTCCGAATTTGTCGGCTTGCCCTTGCCCGTATGAATTGTATATCCGAAAATATCGTTCATGGTTTCGGGCTTTCCTCTCGACCATGCAACCTCTATCGAATGACGTATTGCGCGCTCAACTCTGCTTGATGTAGTTCCGTATGCCTTTGCGATTTCGGGATACAGGCGCTTTGTTATAAAATTCAGCATATCCATATCTCTTACCACCATCATAATTGCGGTGCGTATATACTGATAACCCTTTATATGCGCAGGCACTCCAAGCTCATGAATACATTCCGTAACGAGAGCCTCCAAATCTACCTCAACCTCGGGTGATTTAGCCGTAACGGCAGTCGGGGACATAGTTCCCGCAAGACTTTTTATTACATCATATACCGCCTCAAACGGCTGCGGCTTTGACAGAAAATAATCAGCGCCTCCGCTTATTGCCATTTCAACGTTCCTGTCAACGGCGGCAACCGAAAACATAATTACTTTCGGACGCTTTTTAAGTTCCAGCGCCTTTATCTTTCTTAAAACTCCCAGTCCGTCAAGCTTTGGCATTACCATATCCAGTACAAGCACGTCAGGCTCTGTTTCCGCAATCAGCTCGACCGCCTCTGCGCCGTTGTATGCCGCCGCTTTAAATTCAATATCTCCCTTGGCACGCAGAAAATCTTCAAGCTCCTTTGAAAATTCAATATTATCGTCTGCTGTTACTACCGAAATTTTTCTGTTCATTATAAAATCCTCCATATGTACTTAATTTGTAAAAAATTTCCTTTTATGTACATAATTTTACCATATACTGGTAAAAATGTCAAGTATATTTTTACAATTTCTGTAAATTTTTTTAATACGTGAGAAAAAATCCCCAATAAAATTCCTTGACATGACAGTGTAATTAAGGTATAATTATATTAAGAAAGGATTTGATAATATGGTATATGTTCTTTTGGCGGACGGCTTTGAGGAAATCGAGGCTCTTACGCCTGTTGATATTCTGCGCCGTGCCGGAATTGAAGTTAAAACGGTTTCGATTAAACACAGAACTGTTACGGGTGCACATAATATTTCGGTTATTGCAGACGCTCTCATTACGGAGCTTGAAAATGCGGACGATATGGAACTGCTTATGCTGCCGGGAGGTGCGGGTCATGAGCTGCTTGACGCATCGAACGATGTTCACGGACTTATAAACCTTGCGCATGAGAGAGGTATTTATATTGCGGCAATATGTGCGGCGCCGTCGATAATAGGAAAGAAAATGCTGCTTGACGGTAAAAAAGCAACGTGTTTCCCCGGGTATGAGAAATATCTGCACGGAGCACAAATCACGGGCGAAAAAGTAACCGTTGACGGCAAATTCATAACGGGAAGAGGCGCAGGTGCGGCGGCTGAGTTCGGCTTTGCGATATGCGAAATTCTGAAAGACAGAAGCACTGCCGATTCTCTGCGTATCTCAATGCAGTACTGATATGATATTGGATATAATTTTAGGCTTGATTATTCTTGCGGCGGCGGTATACGGCTACAGACGGGGATTTATAAAATCAATATGGGGCATAGCCGCATGGGGAATAACGATTGCCGCCGTATATGCGGCGATAAATCCGACAATTGAACTTTTAAACGACACAAAAACGGCGGTAAATATAAATAATTCCATATATACCGCCGTTGCCGATAAGCTGACGGCAGACAATAATTTATCGCTTTCGCAGGCTACGGGCTTGCCCGAATGGGCGGTTAAGGGCGTTTCGTTAAACGATGTAATTGACAACGGAGTGGAAATTACCGCACATACCGCAGCAGATACCATTACCGATACCGTTATAAAAATAATTGCGTCGGTGGGACTGTTTATAATAATAAGAGCGGTTCTGGGAATACTGTTCGGAATAATAAACGCAGTATTTCATCTTCCACTGCTCAACGGCGCAAATCGGCTTTTGGGTGCGGCGCTGTCGGTTGTCGGAGCAATGATAATCGTGTATATTGCGGCGGCAGCAGCGGCGATGTTTGCAAATCCGTCAATTTATGAGCATATAGAAAAAACATATATTGTAAAAGAAATATTTGATAATAATATTCTTATGAAATTGTTTATTAAATAAAGAAAGGACTGATACGAAATGTACAGTGATATAGTAAAAAAAGGCATAGAAAAAACTCCGCACCGTTCGCTGTTTAAGGCAAGCGGCTTTACGGACGAGGAAATTCAAAGACCGTTAATCGGTGTGGTTTCGGCAAAGAACGAAATTATTCCGGGTCATGTTCATCTTGACAAAATCGCCGAGGCGGTTAAAGCGGGAGTAAGAATTGCGGGCGGAACACCGATTGAATTTCCTGCGATAGGCGTGTGCGATGGTATTGCTATGGGACATATCGGAATGAAATATTCGCTTGCGTCACGTGAGCTTATAGCCGATTCAATTGAATCAATGGCGCTTGCACACGGATTTGACGCTCTTGTTCTTATCCCCAACTGCGATAAAATCGTCCCGGGAATGATGATTGCGGCGGCAAGACTGAACATTCCGTCAATTATAGTTTCGGGCGGTCCTATGCTATCGATTAATTTTAAGGGAAAATTCAGAGATTTGAATACGAACTTTGAGGCTGTCGGCGCATTCAAGGCAGGAACTATCAACGAACAGGAGCTTATTGAGCTTGAGGAATCGGCTTGTCCGTCATGCGGTTCATGTTCGGGTATGTTTACCGCAAATTCGATGAACTGCTTGTCAGAGGTTCTCGGCATGGCTCTGCCGGGGAACGGAACAATTCCCGCCGTATATTCGGAAAGAATAAGACTTGCAAAGCATACGGGCATGAAGATAATGGAGCTGCTTGAAAAGAATATAAGACCCCGTGACATTATCACGCCCGATTCGATATACAACGCATTGAGAGTTGATATGGCTCTGGGCTGTTCGACAAACTCAATGCTGCATCTTCCCGCTATCGCTTACGAGGCGAAAGCGCCGATTACGCTTGATTATGCGAACGACATTTCAAAGGAAACGCCGAATCTGTGCCACCTTGCACCTGCGGGCGAACATCATGTTCAGGACTTGTATGCCGCAGGCGGTGTTCAGGCGGTTATGAATGAGCTTTCAAAGAAAAATCTGTTAAAGCTCGATACAATTACCGTAACGGGAAAAACTCTCGGCGAGAATATAGCCGACCACCCCGTTCTTGACTACAGCGTAATAAGACCGATAGACAATCCGTATTCGCAGACGGGCGGTATTGCCGTATTAAAGGGTAATCTTGCCGTTGACGGTTCTGTTGTAAAGAGAAGTGCCGTTGCGCCCGAAATGTTAAAGCACGAAGGACCCGCAAAGGTATTTGAGAGCGAG
>CAKSGG010000002.1 GCA_934454215.1 uncultured Clostridia bacterium | reverse complement strand
GTGAAATTGAATAGCCGAACGGCAATACCGCAGGAGGAATATTCAGAATATTTTGATAAGCTTATGACAGAATATGAATTGGTGCGGGGAAAATCACATAGGCTGGAGAAAGAGAAAAATGATATTTATGTAAGGAATGAACGGTGCAAGCAATTCATGCAGACTTTGAAACAAAGTGATATGTTGCGGGATTTTGATGAGGAGCTGTTTAACAGCACGGTTGAAAAAATATTGGTATATACGGATAGGATGGTATTTGAGTTTAAGGATGGGATGGAAAAAGGGTATATATTATAAGGAAAGAAATGAAAATTCGGATAAAGAGAACTGATTATTAATTAATATTAGTTGTTTTGCTAAATTGTTTTAAGGGGGGTAAAAATTTTATACAAAAACAATTTGCGGAATTGTATTAAAATTAATGTGCAGACACATAATTCAACGATAAAGTTGATACAAGAAAAATCGCTTGAAATCAAGCGGTTTTTTGCATTTTAAGCATAATTTTGCGTCTTGCGTCTATCGAACCACCGACCGGCAACAGTGGATTTGTGATTTTTACCCCCTTGTATACCATTTGGAAAAATAGTGGTAGTTTGATGATGTTGACCTTCTCTGATTTAGAGGCGGGGACGGTGATGATATACTGATATTTGATATTATCGGTATTGCCCTTAAATTCGAGGCTTCCGCAGACGAGGAAAAATCGGCATATTGAAAATCCGTATAACAGTGAAAAGAGAGAGATTAACGGACTTAGCGGCAGAAGTAAAAGAACATCACTTCTATCAAGATGTACATTATACAACATTTTGTATCAGAATTTGTTAGCATTACAGTTATTCGGCACAGTGAGCAATTCCGTTCAATACATAGCACATGCACGGAAGTACGGTTTCGTTATTTTAGGCAATTTGTAAAAATTATTCGTTTAGTATTGAATAAAAAACAAAAATGTGATAAAATATTGGCAGTAGAATATGATAATTGCGGAATAACCGAAGGGAAATAACAATTAAAGGGGTAAACTGATTATGAAAGAATTATTTGTGGCAGAAACAGGAAACGATAATAATGACGGAAGCATTTATAAACCGTTTAAAACTTTACGAAAAGCAAAGGATACCGCTAAAAAGTTTTCAGGCAATGATGACGTTACCGTTAATATAAGAGGCGGACGTTATTTCTTTGAAAATTCACTTGAATTTAATAAGGGAGACAGTGCGGAAAACGGGCATACGGTTACATACAGAGCTTTTAAAGGTGAAAAAGTATTTTTTGACGGAGGTATTGTAATAGAGCCGTCGCTCGCAGAACCTATTAATGATAAAACGGTACGGGACAGAATTATAGATAAAAACGCAAGAGAAAAAATACTGCAAATAAATTTGCACGGTTATAATATAAAGTATGGCAAGTATGGAACAAGAGGATTTAGAAGAGCTCAGAATCCGGCGCCCAATGAACTTTTTATTAATACACATCCGTACACAGTTGCGCGCTATCCTAATGAGGGAGAAGAGCTCATTCCGCTGAAAAATGTTATAGACAGCGGAAGCAGACCGTATGGAAAAGAATTTGATTTAAGACCGGCAATATTCGAGTACGACGATAAACGCTGTGACAAATGGGGGAAAGCAAAAGGGTTTTATGTTTCGGGTCTTTTCTGCTGGTGTTATGCCGACGATACAATTGAAATTGATAAAATAGACACAAATAAAAAAACGATGACAACTGTCCTGCCTCATCTGGCGGGCTTTAAAGCTGATAAGTTTACATCATGGTTTGCTGTAAATCTTTTGGAGGAAATAGATGTCCCGGGCGAATATTATATTGACAGTGAAAATGAGATGCTTTATTTTTACCCGAAGGAGTGTATTGATAACGCATTAATTCAAATTTCGGTTCTTGATTCCCCTATTGTTGTAATGGAGGACGCATCCAATATAACTTTTGACGGGATTATTTTTGAAAATTCCAGATGCAGCGGCGTGTACATAGATAACGGAGAAAACTGTGTTATAAAAAACTGCATTTTCCGCAATCTCGGAACAGTTGCCGTTCAAATCGGGAAAGGTGCGACTGCATTGCCTGAGGGGAGACATACTGCTCATGGAATTGTTGATGAGGGAATCAGCGAGCCAAAGAGTGAGGGAAGAATTATCGGCTCATGGCATGAAATGCTCTATCAATATGCAGCATGGAACAATGAGGGCGGAAAAAGGCACGGTATCGTGAATTGTGAGATATATAATATTGCCGCAGGAGGAATACTTCTTGGCGGAGGGGATAGGAAAACCTTGCAAAAAGCGGAAAATTATGTGGAAAATTGCGAAATACATAATGTTAATCGTCTGGACAGAACCTATAAAGCGGCGGTAAATATAAGCGGAGTAGGCAATATAATAAGAAATTGTGACATTTATGATTTGACAGGATTTGCTGTTTATATTCACGGTAACGACCATCTGATTGAGTATAACAAAATTCATGACGCCATAAAAGAGGTAAGTGACGCAGGCGCTATTTATATGGGCAGAGATTTGAGCGAGGTCGGAAACGTTATAAGGTATAATTTTATTTATAATATATACGGGCTTGATAAACAGTCTGCGGGTGTTTGTGCTGTATACTTTGATGATTATTCGTCTTTCAATGCCGTATATGAAAACTATTTTTATAATATAAGTCAAAATAAGAATGTATCTCCGTTTGGCGCTGTTTTTTGGAATTGCGGAGGGCAGACAAGCGTTAATAATAATATTTTTATCGACTGCCGTACGCCGATGGGACCGAATGAGAACGGTATGCATGGCATAAGCAAAATGCTCCATGACGATGAGTTTTATAAAAAAAGAGTTTTTACCGTTGACCCTGATGACTACAGCGGAGTGGATGTTACAAGTGATATTTATAAAGAAAGATACCCGTATCTTTACAATCTTTTTAACGGAACATACAATAATGAAATTATGAGATGGAATAATGTTTGCGTATACGGAGAATACGATATGTTCGCAGACGCAGAAAATCTTGATTTTACAATAGTAGGAAATCAGCTTAAAGATGAGGCAATGGTGTATATTAACGATTTTCTTATGAACGTAAATTCCGAACGTGAGTTTTTTCACATTGTTGATTTTCATAAAATAGGAAGAAAAAAATAAATGATGAGGCTGAGCGATATTGGCAAAAATTGGAATTTTGTTGAAAGAGGCGGGAAAGAATAAGACATTGACAGCTTATTCCGCACAGCCAAACATTCTTTAATATTTTAAAAACCGAATAGTGTAAACGGATTAAGGGACTGTTACGATAAAGCAGTCCTTTATTTTTGTGGTGTGTTTGCCGAAAGTGATGACATTGCGTCAAATCCTTTTAATCCATATTTTTTATAATGAAAGACAATTTTTTTATATTGATTAACTTATTTCCGTATGGTATACTTAAAATATCAGTAAGAAAGAAGAGTATATATGGTGAAAAAGATGATAAAATTTCATAATAAAAAAACAGGATATTTTGTTGCCGCTATTGTTGATTTATTCGTAATATCAATATTATTTTCCATTGTTTTCAATGTTTATTATAACAGTGTTTTTAAAGTTTTTCAGGTTCGGCAAATAAACTATATTCAGGAAAGAGCTATTGAGAAATTAGATGAGTTTTCGCAAGAAATTGCAAAAACTGCCGTGGAAATGCTGGATGAGGACGATATTAACAATTTTATTGCGGGGAACAGTGCAGATGTTATTACCGCTCATAAAGCTTATCAGCGGTTCAATTTCTATAAGGTTTTCAGAAATATTAATTCTGTAATTATTTATGACAACAAAAAAGGTTTAGTCATAGACGGGACTGACCTGAAAAGATATGATGTTGGGGAATATAAGACGATTAATCCCGAATGGTTTGACTTAATAGAACGCCGTAAAAACGGGGAGAACTTTTTTAACTGTACGCTTAACAACGAAAACAGTATCTGCTGCATATATAACGATTACCGCGGGTATGATATTGCATTTTATTTTAATGAAAAACGTTTGATTAAAGATATTATTCCTGATATTTATCCGTTAAAACGTGAATCGTGGATTTTTTACGACAAGGATTATTTGATTATAACCGATGCGGAGGAGAATCCGAAAGGGGAGCTTTTGCAGGAAATCAAAAAGCTGAATAACATAGATAACTGCCTGAAATATAATAAAAAACTGTATATATATTATAATGCCGGAGATTTTACATATATAGCAAGCATTAGTACGGGCGATATGTTTTCGGGTGCATTGCGCACAACCTTATTTTTATGGGTAATGGTAATATTTCTTTTAATAATCAGTGTCGCCGGAACTTATGGCTGTGTTGTTTTTTTTAGAAAAAATACCAAAAAGTATACTCAACAGATTATTCAGGTCGAAAAAAAGTCAAAGCTGAGTACAATTATGTACAAGCTGTTCTTAATGGAAAACGTAAGCGAAAGCGATATGAATTGCTTAAGGGATAAATTCGTTGTTAATCCCGACAGCAGCCTGAGGGTAATGATTGTGAGAATGGACAATTATAACAGCATGGTTTTTGAAAACGGAAAGGAAGATGTTTCTCTGTTGAAATACGGTCTTTGTAATATAATAGAAGAAATTTTAAACGGTATAGGCATATGCGGAACGGTTGTTCTGGAAAAAGGAAAAATCGGAATTATTCTTTCCACAAGCAGTAAAATTTCTGAGGACAGACTGATAGAAAGCATTGAGGAAATACGTCGGAACACATTAAAATACCTTGATACAACGCTTGCATTTACAATAGGAACCGTATTTAAAGGTACGGAAGATTTTCCCGAAAAATTCGGTAAGATTTTAAAATGCAGTGAATACAGCTTTTTTTATGAGAATAACGCCAATATTTTTGAGAAAAATGTGTTCTTTGGGAAAAAGCTTGCTCAGTTTCCTTCTGATTTTTATGACGGCATTATAAAAGGAATATCGACCTCTGACGATAAAATGACGGAAGGCTATATTGATAAATTGAAAGAGTTTTTATTGGAAAATTGCTTTGAAAATACGAAAGAATTGATACTGACAGAGTATATTTTATTTGCGCATAACAACAATGTCAACAGAGAAATTGACGGTAATATCATAACAAAATTAATGGAAAGTGATACTCTTGAGGCTTCTATGGAGGTGCTGAAAGGAGCGTTTTGCTGTAGTAAAAGCAATGAGGAATCGGCTGAAAAAAATGATATGTTTATTGCCACTGTGGAAAGGTCGGTGAAAAACAATTTCGGCAATCCCGATTTCAGAATAATGGACATAGCGGATGAATTAGGGCTGACGGTAGCATATGCGGGAAGAAAATTCAAGCAGGTTTTCGGAGACTCGTTTAATAACTATATTGCAAAATACAGGGTGGATATGGCAATTGAATTTCTGACAACCACAAACAAGAAAATTTCTGAAATTTCACAAATATGCGGATTCAGAACAGCGGCATATTTTATAACAATATTTAAAAAATACACAACAAGAACCCCGCAGGAATATAGGGATTATGCGGCTTCAAGGCTTAATCGGCAATAGTGTGGGGGATATGTGCAAAAATTGAAATGAATGAATAAATTGTGATATTGAAAAAGCAACGGCCCGATGATATAATGAAAACACAAAATTGCAAGGGAGGATTTTAAATGAGCTCAACGACAAAAAGCCACGACTTGAGATTGCCGGATTGGGGACCGTATACTAAAAACTATATGGGTATTACACATATTGCAAACAAAAAATACGGTATAGGCTATGACTTGGCAGTGTATCCCATGAGAGCCGGCGAAAAATGGAATATTATAATGGCGACGGAGCAGGTTAATTATATTCCGTGGGAGGCTTCCTCTGATTTGTCTTATTTTTCCGTCAGGTATCAAATGGATAGTAAGGATATGTTATATTGCGACGTATCATTTTCGGCAATAGATGAAAATTCAAGACTGCTGTGCTGTGAATGTGTAAATAATACCGATAATGAAGAGACTGTTGATATTCAGTTGATGTCATATATTACCTATCCGACTATGCCGAATAATAAAAAGGCAATACAGTCGTATTATTTAAAAAACAAAGAAAAATTTATAACATTCGACGCACGGGACTATGAGGATTTGCAATATGCAAAACAGCGACCCACCGATAATTTAGTGCCCGACGCAAGAAAACGCGGAGAGGTGCAGGGAGACGGATATTCCTACGGCGGAGGCTTGGGAACTATATGCGTTGTAACCGACTGGTTTGGTTTCGGAAGTCAAAAAAATGACCGTATTTCATATGTTTTTTATGCGGATAAGGCTATAACCTCCGCTGTTTTGGCGGTAAGATACAGAATAAAGGGCGAAAATGCAGCCGCATTTCAAATGAAAGGAATTTCCGGCGGGATATTAAATCTGGAGGCATCGGAAGAGTTTACGGTAAAGAAAATAAATATAGGAAAACTGCATGAAGGGAATAACAGACTGGAATTAATATCCTTGGGAGGCGCTGACGTTGATTTCGATTATTTTGTAATATGCGAAGAATGTATATCCGATGAGATAGAATTTGCGCCGGTAAGTCTTAATTACAAGCCTGCGGAAATCCGAAAAAATGCAAACAGCGTTATATTAAAGTATAAGGACATAGAGGGATATTACGGTATAAGTCTGTTGGACTGCAACTGGAGAATGCGCAGCTTTGAGGGAAATAATTTAAATCGGTTTGCAGATTTAATTGAGAAGAATAAGACCGAATACAAGGCTGAAGGAGATATATTCTATTTAAATACAGCGCTCGAAAATATAAAAGTAAAGGCTAAAGGCTCAAAAAGAATATATGCGGTTGTTATGCACGGTACATATAATGAGGTTGAAAGCGTTATCACAGGATTTGAAAATTATTCATATGACGTCGATAATATATATGATGAAGCGCAAAAAAAGGCGGTAAAATTCGACGGCGTTTTGACGTCGGGTACAGGATATATAAACAGTCAGACGCGAATGGCTGCGGCAATGATGACCAATATAGTCTATCCCATACAGTGCAAGGGGGAATATATCAGACACAGCACTCCGGGTAAATGCTGGGACAGCTTATATACATGGGACTCGGGGTTTATAGGATTAGGGCTTTCGGAGCTTGATAAAGAGCGTGCATGGGACAATCTTAATGCGTATGTTACAGAGTTAGGGGATAAGCATAATGCTTTTATACATCACGGAAGTCCCGTTCCCGTGCAGTTTTATCTGTTTCTGGAAATGTGGAATAAAACGCAGTCACAGGATTTGCTCGAATATTTTTATCCGAGACTGAAACAGTATTATGAATTTTTTGTCGGAAAAGCAGGTTCATCAACAACAAATACATTAAGCTCGGGCTTGTTGAAAACGTGGGACTATTTTTACAGCTCGGGAGGCTGGGACGATTATCCGCCGCAAATATATGTAAACGAAAATGATTTAAGAAAAACCGCTGCTCCTATGATTACAACATCACATGCTGTCAGAATCGGTAAAATAATGAAAATGGCGGCTATGGCTATTAATTTACATAATGATGCTGCGGAATATGATAAAGACATACAAAGCTTTACCGGCGCTGTGCTTAATAACGGCTGGGATGAGGAAAGCGGATATTTCGGATATGTTGTTCATAAAGAAAACGGCACTGCGAACGGTATATTGAGATATAAAGACGGAAGTAATTTTGATATGGGAATGGACGGAGCGTATC
This sequence comes from uncultured Clostridia bacterium, assembly GCA_934454215.1. Classification (GTDB taxonomy): domain Bacteria; phylum Bacillota; class Clostridia; order UBA1381; family UBA1381; genus Ornithomonoglobus_A. Next base: position 90,007 of record CAKSGG010000002.1, on the reverse strand, counting down.
CTGTTATTGCCGGAATAACAAATAAAAATCAGACAGAGAAGCTTATCGGGCATCTGAAAACAGAGGGAGAAATATGGAGCAGAATCGGATTGTCTGCCGTAGACGCCCGTGCAGGATATTACAACCCTGACGGATACTGGAACGGAAGTGTGTGGATGCCTCATCAATGGTTTTTCTGGAAAGCGATGCTTACTTTAGGCGAGGGAGACTTTGCTGCCAAAATTGCGCATACAGCGTTAAACCTATGGAAAGAAAATACGGACAGAGATTATAAATGCTATGAATCGTTTAGAATTTCAAGCGGCATCGGAAAAGACTGGCAGCCATTTACGGGGTTGTCGTGCCCTGTTATTAACTGGTTTAATGCGTATTATGTCACGGGAAAACTGACATGCGGATATGATATGTGGATTGAAGAACTTGAGGTCAGCAGGGATAAAACAAGGCTGAATGCAAGAATAATCAATTACGGTGAAAAAGGCTGTTCGGCAGTGGTTGCGGTAATGCCCGATAAATTTAAATATGATGTCAGAGTAAACGGAGAAAAGGTTAAAAACTGTTTGGCAAAGGACGGATTTATGAATATCTATATTGATAACAGTATAAAAAATATAAATCTGACAATATGTGCAGAACAATAAAACGGCGTAATTGCAGGATTAAGAAAGGTTGAGCGAGAAATGAAGTTAAGCAAAAGAAGGGCAGAAAATAACTCGTCACATTGGCAGCTGGCAGGTATGACGTTGCCGGGAGTTATATATATTTTTATATTTTCTTATCTGCCGATGATAGGACTGGTCATTGCATTTAAGAATTACAGATATGATTTGGGTATTTTTAAAAGTCCGTGGGTGGGCTTTGATAATTTCAAATTTATGTTTGAATCCAATACCTTCGATGTAATTCTGAAAAATACGCTGGGCTATAATCTGGTATTTATTTTACTGAGCGTAGTCTGCGGTGTTTGCGTTGCACTTCTGTTTGACGCAATAAAAAATAAAACGGCAATTAAAATATATCAGAGCAGTATGTTTCTGCCTCACTTTTTGTCGTGGATTGTAGTTTCGTATATAAGCCATGCTCTGCTGTCCTATGACCTCGGCATAATAAATAAAATAATTACATTTTTCGGCGGAGAGAAAATTTCGTTTTATTCCGAGCCTGCCTACTGGTTCTGTATACTTACGGTTTTTTATATATGGAAAAGTCTGGGCTTCGGAATGTTGATATATTACGGAAGTCTGCTGGCAATTGACACCGAGCTTTATGAGGCGGCGGCTATTGACGGCTGTACATATATGAAAAGAGTATGGTATATTACCTTGCCGCAGTTAAAGCAGACAGTAATTACTATGGTTCTTTTATCCCTTGGCGGAATATTCAGGTCTGACTACGGACTGTTTTATTATCTGCCTAAGCAATCAGGCGCATTAATTAATGCAACCGATGTAATTGATACATATATCCTTCGGGCATTAAGCGTATCGGGCAGTATCGGCGGCGCATCGGCGGCGGGATTTGTACAGTCTGTTGTGGGATTTGTTGTCGTTGTAACCTTTAATAAAATAGTTGAAAAAATTGATGAGAGCAGTACTTTGTTTTAAGGGGTGAGTGGCATGGTTGAAAATAAAAAGCATGAAAGAGCGGCAAAGATAATTGTATATATGCTTTTGACAATAATCGCATTGATTTATATAATTCCGTTTGTTGTTATAATATCGGCGTCGTTATCAAGAGAAAATGATTTGATTAAATACGGATATGAACTGATTCCGAGAAACTTTTCGCTTAACGCATATGAAATGATTATGAAAAATCCGCAGCAATTGGGTAAAGCATATGCAGTAACGATATTTGTGACCGCTGTGGGTACGCTGTCGGCTATAACGATGACGTCTCTTACGGCATATCCTTTATCGAGAAAAGATTTCAAATGGAGAAACATAATCAGTTTTTACATTTATTTCACAATGCTGTTTTCGGGCGGTGCAATACCAAGCTACATTCTGATTTCACAGTATCTTCATTTGAAGAATAAAATTATAGTTCTTATTCTGCCGTTAATGATGAATGCGTGGAATGTTATGATGCTCAGAACCTATTTTTCAAAAATACCGCCGTCATTGATTGAAGCGGCAAAAATTGACGGTGCAAACGAGTTTACTGTCTTTTTCAGAATAATTTTGCCGATGAGTAAAACGGGTATCGCAACAATAACGCTTATGATATGTCTTGCATATTGGAACGATTGGTATAATTGTATGATGTATATGACTAATGAAAAAATTATCAGTCTTCAATATTTTCTGCATAGGACGATGAGCAATATTGACGCTATTCTAAGAAATGCGGAATCGGGTAATATGGTTAATGTCGATATATCTACTCTGCCGAGCGAAACAGCCAGAATGGCAATGTGTATTCTGGCGGCAGGACCTATGGTATTTATATCTATGTTTTTCCAGAAATATTTTGTGGGCGGACTTTCTGTCGGGGCTGTAAAAGGCTGACCGGTCTGAAAAATATAAAATAATAAAAAATGTAAAGAGAGGTATGCAGAATGAAAAAAAGAATCTTAACACTGACAACGGCAATTACTTTGCTTGTTTCGGCACTGTCCGGATGCGGCAATGTAAACAGCGACCGGAGCGACGGAGGTGTAAAAACCGTTACATGGTATGTTCCGGGTATAGTTGAAGGCGCAGATTATCAGAGTGTAATGGACAGCGTAAATGAAAAATTGGCGGAAAGATACAACTTAAAATTAGACCTTATTGCTATTGACAGCGGTAATTTTGAGAAAAAAATGCAGGTTATAAATGCCGGAAGAGAAAATTATGATTTGGTGTTTACCTCAAACTGGTGCAATAACTATTATGAAAATATAACAAGCGGAGCGTTGATGGACATCAGCGAATTATTGCCTCAGTATGCGCCCGAGTTGTATTCATCTCTTTCAACCACCATGAAAAAGGCAATTATGGTGGAGGATAAAGTGTATGCGGTTCCGAATTGGCAGGTTCAGGCGAAAGCGCCATCGCTGAGTATTCCCAAATCAAAGCTTGATAAGACAGGAATGAATTTTGACGATATTAAAAATCTTGAGGACGTTACGGAATATTTAAGAAAAATTCATGCAGCAGAACCCAAATCGGATAAAGTGTCGAGAATGTGGTCGTCATTGCTGAGCTATTACGGTATATTGGAAATTGTTCAGGAAAGTCTTCCCGGGGCTATTTATTTCAGAAGAGGCGAGAAGCCTATTGTAATTAATCAGTATGAAACGCCGGAATTTGAGGAATACATTAATATGAGATATTCCTGGGTCAAGGAGGGAATTGCAAGCAGCAGCTATGCTCCCGGAACGGATTTTTCAAAAAAAGGCATTGAACAGGCGCCGTTATCGGTACATATCTTTAAGCCCGGCAAAGCGGAGGAAGCCACAAAAACATCGGGATATGAATTTTTGTGCAAGCAATTGTCGCCTGCCGTACTGAATACGGACGGAATAATATCTACAATGACAGGCGTAAGCACAACAAGCAAAAATCCGGAAGCTGCCGTTAAAATGCTTGAAGTGATGAATACCGACAAAGAAATTTATAATATGCTGGTATTCGGACTTGAGGGCAAGCATTTTACGAAAATTTCCGAAAATAAAATTGAGTTAAATGTAAACAGCGGTTACACGGGTATACCGAACTGGGAAATAGGCTCTTGTGAAAATTCTTATGTAATTGACCCGCAAAGCGAGGATTTGTGGAAGCAGACAAAGGAATATAATGACAATGCGGTTGTTTCTCCGCTTCTCGGCTTTGTACCCGATACAAGCAGTATAAGCTCCGAGCTTGCAAATTGTAAAACCGTAATTCAGGAGCAGCTTGAAATGATGGACTTAGGACTTGTTGAGCCTGCGTCAAGCCGTGAAAAGCTGCTGAATGATTTGAAGGTTGCGGGAGTGGAAAAAGTAATTGAAGAATTACAGCGTCAGATTGACGAGTGGTGGAACAGCAAATAATTAATTATCGGTAAAGGAGGAGTGGTTATGACAAAAAGGCTGTTGATATTTCTGATTATAATTACAGCAGCGTTAAGCCCGCAGGCATTTGCATATACGGTTGGACCAAAAGAGTATAGCGTGGACCTTGCTGCATATGCGGAAATATCAAACGGGGAATACAACGGCAGTTATCTTTATTTAAGAAAAAATTCCAAAGCGGTGTATGATATATATGTCCCCTTTAACAGTATAGGTGCTGACATAGAGTACGAGGCAGAGAGTGAAAGTGTTGTTACGGTCGGAATTGATGATACTGCGTATAATGTGAATGTTTCCAAGGGAGGCGGAACGGCAAATGCAGTTTATGATATAACAAAGAGAATCGGCGAATACACATTAACAATCAGCAGTACTTCGGATATTAAAATCAAATCGGTGGTTTTTAATAAAGAGGACGCAGACGTACCGACGGGACGAACACCGCTTCTTCCGAAGCTTACCGATGAGGAAGAGGCTGTTGCAACATCTGTAATAGTAAGCTGTAAAAGCAATATAGTAAAGGTCAACGGCGCAAGAAGATATATTGATAACGGCGACGAAAACAAAACGCCCGTAATTATTGACGGAAGAGCGTTAATGCCGATAGCGGCTTTGGCAAGAAGTCTTGGCTATTATTATGAGGATTTGCCTGACAAAGGATATATTTTGCTGAGGAAGAATGACAAAGAGTATACTCTTAAAGACGGAAAGCTTTATAAAAGAACAGGTCAGGAGGATATGAAGCCGATTGGCAATAATATCGTATATATTGACGGAGAGGCATATGCGTCATTAAGATTTTTTGCGGAAGAGGACGGAAAATATGTCGGGTATAAAGACGGAATTATTGTTATAGATAATAGGCACAGCGTAAACAATGTATTGAATTCCGAGCTTTTTAACGAAATAAAAAAAGAATTTGATTCTTACATACCGAATAAAAAAGGCGGGAACGTATACCATGTTGCGCAGAGCGGTACTGCCGATGATAATAACTCCGGTACTGCGGAAGCACCCTTTGCTACATTGGCAAAGGCGTGTGAAATTGCTGCGGCAGGCGATACGGTAATAGTTCATGAAGGTATTTACAGGGAAATACTTGCGCCTAAAAACAACGGAACAGCGGTTAATCCAATAAAGTTTATGGCGGCAGAGGGTGAAAAGGTTGTTTTATCCGCAAATGAAAAGGTCGGCGGCTTTGTTCCGTATGAAAACGGAATATATGTAGCGTCCATGGGCTGGGACTTGGGAAAAGGAAGAAATCAGCTGTTCTATAATTCCGAGGCCGTAGCGGAGGCAAGACATCCGAACACACATACATCAAACAGAAATGTTCTTGATAATCTGAGGCTGGGTACGCTATGGCCTACTCAGGGAAATATTAAGATTCCGGCAGATAATATAGAAACCGCAGTCAGCGATACGGATTTAGACAATGAGCCGGATTTCTGGAAGGGCGGAGTGTTTGTCAGCCTGCACGGCAGCGGCTGGGCACTGGGTACGGCAGACATCAAAGGCTCTGACAAGGGTATCTTATATTTGCAGAATACGACAAAGCAATGGTGGTTTGACAATATATTTGAAACTGATTTCGGATATATAACATGCTGTAAAAATGCTATTGATGTCGAAAACGAATGGACTGTTGAAAATAATCTTTTGTACTATTATCCTCCGGCCGGTACAGACCCTGAAAAGCTTGAAGTTGAAATGAAGAAAAGACAGATTGTTGCCGATTTGGAAAACAGTAAATATGTTCAGCTTATCGGCTTTGAGGGAATCGGCGGCGGAATAAAGATGAATAACAGTGAGATGTGTATGCTTGATAACTGTAAGCTGGAATATTTAAGCCATTACACCTCCAGTCAGGACAACAGAGACGGCTATATTGATGACAGAAACCAGTACAACCCAAACGGTGCTCCGCAAAGAGGAGAGATGGGTGTATATATCGGCGGCAGGGATAATATTGTGGTAAATTCCGACTTCAATTATTCAGCGGCGGCTGGTATATATCTTGTCGGAAAATATGCGTACATAGAGAATAATATAATATCAAACTGCGGTTATATGGGAAGCTATGTGGGCGGACTGTTTATGGATTCCGAGGCTTGGAAAGACGTAGATACACCCAGAGGCGGACATGGAATTTTTGCAAATACAATGTACAATGCCGGACGTTCGGTGTTTGCCGTAGGCGTTAATGAGGATTGGCTGGCAAATGGAGTAGTACCTCCGATGATGCCTGATGAGGTTGCTTATAATGAATTTTACAACAGTGCAATATGTACCAGAGACGTTGGTATAACATATGTGCACGGAGTTGTGCAGGGAACCGATAAGCTAAAGACAAAAATGCACAACAATATGTGTTATGACGCTTGGGCATATGACGAAGGTCATGCAATTAATTTCGGAATATATTATGATAACAGTACGCAGATGATAGAGGTATATGATAATCTGGTATTTTACAGCTCAAAATACGCAAAGACGGAACAGGGAATATATATTCAGAAAAAACAGCTTTTCCCCAATTCGTTTTCATACACAGACGTATGGAATAACAGTATTTTAAATCTTCGGGAGGGAGGAAGAGAATCTATTACTGCCGCCGACTATCCCGACGGAAAACCGTTCAGAACAGGCGCTGTAAGAGAAAGTGAAGAATATCTTGAAAACTATAACAGAGCAGGTATGGATTATTGCGAATATACCGCAAAGGATACAGAAATATCGAACGGAGTAACTATCGAGGACGGTCTGGCTGCTTTTTCGGGCAATGATGAGTGGATATGCTTTAAGAATGTGGATTTCGGCACGGATAAAAACATGATAGATATATACTACACCGGAGACATATTCAACACCGGCGATCAGGTTGAGGTTATTGTCGGAAAGGATATGGAAAGCGGGTACAGATTTACGCCAAAGCCGTTTAAAGTGACTTCTCCGTATCTTAACGGCAGAAATTTATCTCAGCTTATAGTCAGACATATTGAGGGTATAAATAATGTATATATAAAAACCAAGGATTTTCGGTCGGCAAAAATTGACCGTATAGAATTGGAAACTGCCGATATAGACAAGGATTTGCTTGCTCAGGTATACGGAAGCGATGTAACCGACTTTGTTGCCGGTAACGAAAAACAAATCCCGACAATAAGAACCGTTTCGGGAGACGCTATGAATGGCTGTATAAATAATACATGGGAAGGTACTGTATTGCATTTCAGCAACGTGGAAATTCTTGATGACGCAAATACCTTTGTATATTCAGCCGCCACACAGTCTCCTTATTCGGGAAATACGGTAGAGCTTCGTATAGGAGCTCCCGACGGTGAGATTATTGCCGAAGGTAAAATTGAAGGCGAGGCGTGGTCTGAATATGTACAGCGAGAGGTATCGCTTAACAAGGAAATACCGGCAGGAAGATACGATATTTATTTGACCTTTAGGGGAGAAAAATATTCATGTAATTTCTATTGGTTCGGATTTAAAAACAAATCGTCGGAATAAGAAGAAAGTCGCTGCGATATAAGGAGGAATGAAGTTTAAAATGAAACGGTTTTTTGCATTATTGATTATACTGTGTATGACAATACCCTGCAATGCGGTTTTTGCCGACGGGGATAAGATATTTGAATTGGATTTCTCGCAATATAATGCCGCAACGGGAGAGGGCTTGCGTGATATGTGTCTTAATTCCGATGTATTTCTGAGCGGAGAAAAGCTTGAAGTCGGAAGTGAGAGTATGTATTCCGGCGAATTAAAATATCTTCGTTTTAATAATAACGGAGGCGTGGCTGTTGACGGAAGCGTATACAAAAATCTTAATAGTATGACGGTGGAACTGTGGGCAAAGATTGACAGCACAGGGCTTGCCGCCTATCCGAGAATATTCGGATTATCAAGCAAAACCGATGTAACCGGCAGTATGGAGGTTATGCTCGGAGACCCAAAAAACGGAATTATTTTTTACAGACCTATGGGATATGTAAATAATCAGACAGGGAGCATTATTCAGAAAAGTACAAAGGATACGCAGTGGCTGGATAAATGGACGCACTTTGCGGTGACAAGAAAAATCAATTCCGTGACGAATGAGGTTGATTACGCATTTTATATCAATGGCGTTAAGAACAATTTGTTATCGGGAACGGGAACGCAGGAAAGAACTCCCGAGGAAGAATTACTGTTCTATATCGGTGCAACCGCAAAGGGTGCCTACTCAATAAAAGGCGGAGTAAGTGAATTCAGGATATATAAAAAAGACTTAAGTCAGGAGCAGATTTCACAGCTGTATATAAACAGTCTGAAAAACTATATAGAACCCGATGCGTCGCTTAATGTGACAAATACGTCGCTGACAAGCGAAAATGTCGATATTAACTGCGGAAAAATAACGGTAGAATTTGATAAGGATATTGATAAAGACACAATAGACGGAATCACTCTTGTAAAAGCAGAGGACGGACAGGAAATACAGGGAGGAGTTTACGCTCAGTGCGATACGGACACAAAAAAGGTTAATCTTCTGTTCGGTATTTTAGAGCCTGACACGGTATATAGGCTTTTTGTTAGCAGTGAGGTTAAATCCGCAACGGGTATTGCCGCCGCTGAAAAGGAAATTGAATTCAGAACAGGCAGCAAGTATATTATTGACGAGGATTTTGAAAGCTATGAGGCCGGCGAAAATCCTCCGGCAGACGGAAACATCATTTACCAATCCTGTGATGTAAACAATAATGCGTCAAATATGACGGTTTGCGAAACTCAGCAGGGTGATAAATATATTTCTGTAAGCTCGGAGGTAGATAAGAACAGCAGAGTTATTGTGGATTTAAAGGATAAAGTATCGGCAGGGAGCACTGTAATCGTTGAGATTAAAATAAGACCGAACAGTCTTGACAATACCAGAGGCTTTGGAAATACGGCAAGAAAGGTTGCGGAAATAAACGGTTCGGGCGCAAGTATACTTCCCGCCACAATAACAACAGGCACGCTCGTGGCAGAAACGACCGATAATGTGCTGCCGGGTGAAATGAGGCTGGAGAATGAAGCAAAGGATGAAAACGGATTTTACAACCTGAAATTTATTATGAAACCGGACCAAGATGGAAATTACAGTATTGAAATGTACAATATGCTTGATAAGTCCGCAAAGCCTTTCACAAGAAAGGTTAAGAACGTCAATATAAAAGCTATTGACAGAATGACGGTTGCACATATTTATCCGTGGTCGGGAGCAAAAAACGGTGACGGTGCGGAGCAAAGTGCATATGACAGAACCGAGATAAGCGAAATAAAGATATATACTGCCGTAAAACCGCAGGTAATTTATTCGGACGCCGATGGACTTAATCCTGATTGCGACAGCTTTAACGTTGTTTTGAATACCGATATTGATGAAAGCTTTTCACAAGCCGATGCGGAGCTGATTAAAAAAAGCACTGATGAAAAAATCAAATGTTCTGTGACCGTTAAGGATGGAAGGATTTTGAACATCGCTCCGAACAGCTTTTTGGACTATGACTCCGAATACGAAATTTTATGCTCGGGGTTGAAAAATAAAGAAGGCTTTATAATTCCCGAGACGTTGGGCGGTTTTAAGACAAGGGAATATGATATTACATATCACGGTATTGTTTTTTATGATAATGAGAATCGCATGACGGAGGATTTGCAGCAGGCGGTCAAGGCTGAAATTGCCGTAAATAACTCAAAAGCGGAAGATGCCGATGTTACTGCTATCATTGCATTTTACGATGAGGACGGCAGAATAGAGTTAATAGCGGAAGGTACTGATACAATATATGGAAAGAGCAGCGGTTTTATTGATATTATCTTGCCCAAGATACGCACCGATACGGCAAAGCTGTTTGTTCTGGAGGAGAATAATAATTCAATCAGACCGATTTTAATAAATCCGGTCACTATAACAGAGCTTGAATAAAATTAAAAAAATAAGAAAGGATGAAGAATAATGAAAAAAGTTTTAGCATTAATACTGAGTTTAGCTCTTGTGTTAGGTAATATGGGAATGTTATCCGTATCTGCACAGGATGACGGGCATTTTACCGCAGCATTTATAGGAGGCTCGATTACTCAGGGAGCAGGTAAGCTTGAAACAAACGGATATGTTGCAAAAACACAGGAATATTATGAAGGAATTTACGGGGCGGATAATGTGACGGTTATTAACGCAGGCTTCGGCGGAACAGGTTCCAATCTCGGAATGTTCAGATTAAAAGATGAAGTAATCGCATATAATCCCGATTTGGTTTTTGTTGAATTTCCCGTAAATGATAATTCGGAAATGAACGGCGATGAAAATGCCAAAATGAGAACAATGGAAAGCATTGTACGGCAGCTGCTGACGCTCGATAAAGTGCCGCAGATTGTATTTCTGTATACGGCGTCGGCAGGATTAGACTGCCCTCAGACAGGACACAGAGCAGTTGCGGACTACTATAATATTCCTCAGATTGACTTGCAGGCAGCGCTGCAAGCAGAGGTGAACAGCAGCGGACGCCCTGCATCCGATTATTTCGGTGACGGACCGCATCCGAATGCTGACGGATATAAGGTATATTCAGATGAAATTTTATCAAAATTACAAACCGAAGGATTTTTGCATGAAGCACAGTGGCAGGATAAAACTATTTCAAAGCTCAAAACTTCAAATCCCGAATTTGTAAAATACAATGCCGAAAAGATTAACTATTACGGTAACTGGACTGAAGAAACGGTTATCGGAACAGACGGAAAAGAGTATGACGCTATTTATACAACCACATCGGGTGACAGCGTTGAATTTGATTTTTACGGCTCGGTAATCGGTCTTTACAATTTTATATTACAAAACGGCGCAAAAGCGGAGTACAGTATTGACTACGGTAAAATTAAGGGAAAATTTTCGATTAACAATGTTGATTTGAAAGAAAATCAGTATAAGCCGAATGTTAATTTCTTCCTCAGTAATTTGGAGCCGGGAGCGCACAATATAAGAATTACTGCGGCTGACGGCGGTAAGCTTATATTCTCAAGCTTTATGGCGGACGCAGGTTCTGTATACAGTACAGATACATCAGAGGAACCGATAGACAACGAAGAAATTCAGCCGGTCATAGAGCTTGATTATTCAAACTATGACAATGAAACAAAAACAGGACTTGCAAATGCCGCAGATGATTCATATTCCGTAACCTTGGGTTCTAATGCAACATTGGAAAAGAAGAGCGCTAACGGTATGGAATACCTTACATTGGGTCATAATGCAAGCTCAGACGGAGGCTACGGATACTGGAATAACGGTATCAGAATTAACGGCGAAAGCATGAAAAATCAGCCTGCACAGACGGTTGAAACATGGATGAGAGTTAGCAGTGAAGAGTTAAATCAATATCCCAAGCTGTACAGTATATCGCGTACCGACAGAACCAACCGACCTGCAAGTGAGGTAATGTTATCTAAGGACGGTACAATTTTCAACAGACCTGCCGGACGTGATTATAATGCAAGCGATAATTCGTACCCGTGGACGATTAACAAAACGGAAAAAAGAACTGACTGGATTGGGAATTGGACGCATTTTACAACCGTAAGACAATATAACAGTGAAACAAAAGAATGGACATTTGAATTTTACATTAACGGTGTTAAAAGCAACAGTTTGTCGGGAAGCGGAACACAAGAGAGAGTTGATGAAACTGATTTAATTCTTTATATCGGTTCCGATTATGACGGAAATACTTCTTTAAACGGAGATATAGGAGAATTTAAGGTATACAACGGGGCGCTTACGGCTGAACAAATTAAGAGCAAGTACGAGAATAGCTGCTATAAGTATTCCGACGCCGAAAAGCTTTTGCTTGAAGAATGTAATATTGCGGACGGAGGCAGCGCAGATAAAAACATTGGTGAAATCAAGCTTACATTTAACGACTATATTAATCCGAAAACCGTAAACAGCGGAATATCGCTGACAAAGCTTGACGGTTCTGCCGTTAAGGGCGGATATAACGTGAAGCTGTCAGAAACAAATAACAAGACTGTAATTGCAGATGTCAGCGTACTTGAACAGGGACAGCAATACAAGCTGTCGATTAATTCATCGCTGAAATCATTAAACGGCAATTCGGCGGATTCACAGGACATAACCTTTACGGCGGTATCCGAAGAAACGGTACTGTTCGATGATGATTTTGATGGTGAAGATTATGTGGTGGGACAAGCTGCCCCGACAAACAAGGGCTTTACTGTTGAAGCACAGGGCACAGGCGGAACTCCGAGCGCAATTGTCAAGCAGACCGAAACGGGAGATAAATATATTGAGCTTTCAACCGACGTGAAAAACAGCGGAGCAATCTTTGCCAAGCATTTCGATACGCCTGTATCGGACAATTATTCGCTTGTTGCGGAAGTAAAATTAAGACCGGGAAATTATAACGGATATAACAATACTGCAAGAAATGCCGGTCAGATAGTTGACAGCAACAACAAGCGTATTGATATTGCTTATATGACGGGCGGTTATATAATGGGTAACGATACCAATAATACGGTAGCCGGCGATGCGAACAGCAGCTTCCACATGGGTCGGGACTCACTGGACGCAGACGGATTCTATAATATCAGAATGATATTTAAAAAGGGCACAGACGGATGTTATTATGCCGAAGTATATGATATGTCGGATTTAACAAAGAGCCCTTATGTAAAGAAGTGGACGAATTTTAATTCCACGGGAATCTCATCATTCTATGCGGCTCACATATATCCTGTGACAGATGAAAATGCAAAAAATACAACATCGGAAATCAGCGGTATGAAAATATACAAAATGTGTGACGCAAAAATAATGAGTATCGAAAAGGACGCTGACAGCATAAATACCTTGAATATTGCCGTAAATAATGATTTGTCGGCTGAAAGTATTGCGTCAATAGGAACAAATATTACAATAAGAGATTGTATAAATAATGAAAATGTTAAAATTGTCGGTGCGGTATATGACAGTGAAAACAGAGTAATCAAGGTTCAGACAGCCAATGAGCTTGTTTCGGGAATACCGTATAAATTGGGAATGCGCAGCATTACAACGGTGGATAACGCAGTGTTCGTTGAAGGAACAGACTTTGTTATAGAGTGCGACGGAATCGGACTGAATAAGCTGACTTATAAGTATAACGGTGTTGAAATCGGAAGCTTGCAGGGAATTTCGGGTATAGAAGCCGATTACTCATTGACAAACTATGCAGAAACGAAAAAGAACTGCGTAGTTGTTATAGCAGTGTATGATAACGGTAATTTGGTAACGTGCAAATTTGACAATATCTCTTTGGAGGCAGGTCAAAGCTTAGAGGACAGTGTATCCGTTACAGATATAACTCCGAGCGAGGGTTATGAGGCAAAATGCTTTATTTGGGACGGTATGACAACTTTGACGCCGTTATACAACCTTGCTCCGATATCGTATGACTGCCTTTGAGTACTCTTACAGTGACGGCTGCGGCGTTATAGAGCTTAATGCGGACAGACAATTATCGCCGCAAACCGTAAACAGGGATAATTTTCTGCTGACAGATATTTGCAGCAATGAAACAGTCCCTTTGGAACGGGTAGTTTATACACCTCAGAACAGTAAGATTCGCTTGTATATCGGGGAGAGCCCTATATACAAAAGAATGTACAGAGTCAGCGCCGAAAATGTTAAGGGAATTGACGGAAGTTTGTATGCTGTTGATATGGTGCAGGCGGTCAAATCGGAAAAACAAAGCGGATTTGATGAGATTACATTGCAAAGCTATGTATGCTGTTCGGGAGATAAAATAGTATACAGTCTCTTTGGAAATGATGATATTTGTATAAAAATAGACATATCAAACAGCCGGGGACTTCCGGGCAATTGTAATGCGGCTATATGGCTGAAAAATATTACCGGAAGATATGAATTATTGGATACAGTAAGCGTTTTCATCAATAAAGATGAAATAACAACAATTGAATATCCTGTAACCAATCGTAGATTTTTTTATGGAGATACAATAGAGGTAACGTTATTTTAGTTGTGAAAATTGCGGTCTATACGGCGGAATATCCGCTGTATAGGTCGCAAAATTAATATGTTTTATTTGTTTATGAAAAAGTCATTCAGCATAATATGTTTGATAATAAAAACTATTTGGAAGGAGAAAACTGTATGAAAAATATAGCGGCTTTTTTATTGATTATAGCTTTGACGTTCAGCTTTTGCCCTGCATTTGCCGAAGAAAAAAGTGTATTTGACGAGCTGACTGCTTCGGATATTTCGGGCGGCAGCGACGGTGTTGCCGTAAATAATGCCGGATACATAGGCGGAATGTCTGCCGGTAAATATATTTATTTTAATAATATTGCTTTTTCGGAAGCTCCCGAAACCTTAGACGTATATATCGGAGTGGACTCTGTTTATGCGGGAAAGAGTATAGAGGTTCATCTTGACGGAGTAAACGGACAGATAATAGGTTCATTTGTTACGCAGGCGTCAGAATGGAATACGCCGTTAAAGCATACGATTCCGCTTGATGTTATTACCGGCGTTCATGATGTGTATGTGGTATGGAACGGTACGGGAAATTTTTTCAAAATGCAGTTTAACGCAAAAAAGCAGAACAGAAGCGGATATTTTGATTATGAGGATTATGAAAATAACTGTATATCGTATACAGATATAAATGAATCAAAGTATAAGAATGAAATACTGCTCATGTCGGATTTAGGGTTTGCTGACAAATATCAGGACCGTAAATACAATCCTTTAGTGCCTGTGACAAGAGGGGAATTTGCACAGGTGGTTTGCAGAATCCTTAACCTTTCCGCAAATACGGCAGATGAAGTTTATTTCGATGACGTATCCTCGGATAATAAATACAGCGGGGAAATATCCGCATTATACAGCAGAGGAATTATAAGCGGAGGCGGCGGAAGCTTCAGACCCAATGATTTTATTACAATGAATGAGGCCGTAACAATTCTTGTTCGTATGCTTGGATATGACGATTACGCAAAAGCATTGGGAGGATATCCGGCGGGATATATAAAAACCGCTGAGAATATAAATCTGTTAAAAGGGGTTACGCAAGTTACGGTTTTGAGAAAAGAAGATATGGCAAAGCTGGTGTCTAACGGACTTCAGGCAACATTTTTGAAAATTAACAACATAAACGCAGGCAGTATTGATTATGACGAAGTAAAGGGTATCTTATCCGAAACCGCCGATATATATTATTCGGAGGGAACAGTAGAGGCAAACGGCTCTACAACGCTGTATTCACCGGCGGCAGTGGTGGGCTTTGACAAGGTTATGATAAATGATACCGTTTTCAGCATAGGAGATACATATGCGAATGCACTGCTGGGAATTAAGTGCAGATATTTTTATAAAATAAATGATGATGACAGCTATACGCTTGCCGCAATCCGTCCGTGCGCAAACTTTGAGCAGTTAATTATTGAGGATAGAGACCTGAAAATATATAATGACAGAATAGAATATACACTGGAAAACAAAAAAAGCAAGAAAATTAATATTAACAGTAAAACAAATATAATTTATAACGGTAAAGCGTTGGAATATACTCTTGAAGAAACGGTGCAGGCAAAGAATGTAATTAAGGTGCGTGCGGTTGATAACGGCGGCGGTTATGAAACAATTTTTATTGACGAGTATGATAACTGCATTGTCGGAAGCGTTGACAGAGACAAAATGATTATTCATGACACAAATACAAATGATAATATAGAAATTGATAACGGCAAAAACAGCGTGCTTATTGTAGTTGACGGAAGAATTGGAGATTTTTCGGATTTGAACAGCGGTGACAGGCTGATGGTATATAAGTCAAAGACTAAGTCCGAAAGCAATCTTATAAGGATATATATTCAGAAAGATAAAATCTCGCAGACAGTACAGCAAATTGATGATGAATACGCTTATTTGAAAAACGGAGATACTCTTCTTATTACACCCGATTGCAGAAAAGAAGTGTATGCGGGATTAGAGGCGGAATTTTATATTAACAGATATAATGAAATTATTGATTATACTAAAGCCGCAAAGGAAAACGAGGGTATAGGCTGTTTTCTGAAATGTACATATGACCTTTCAATAAAAAGCAATTCATATACATCAATTAAATTGCTGACGGAAGAAAACGGAATCAATGTATTTGACTGCTCACTGCCGATAACGGTTGACGGAGAGCTGATAAAAACCGCAGAACAAATTGCAGACAATTTAGACAGCACGATATATAAAACGCCGGTACGCTTTAGAACAAATTCGCAGGGGCAAATCTGCATGATTGATACATATAAGGCGGTAAAAAATAACGAGAATGATACGGTGGTACGACTGACAGACTCTGTGCAGACTATGCTGTATAACGCAAAAACAAATACGATGATGATAAACGGCAGAGGTGTATATCCTTTGAATGATGAGACTGTTCTTATCAGTTTTTGGAACAACAGACCCGATGAAGAGGCGACATTTGCATCGCCTAAAGCCTCAATCACGGAAAAAGATGTTCCGATAGCCGAGCTTTATTCAATTCAGGATAAAGAGGATATTGCCGATATTATAGTGTGGAAGAACAGAGAATCCTCCGTATTGTCCGACCTTGTGCTGGTGGACTGTATTAATATCGCTTTAAATAAAAATGATGAAGTAGTTCCGTGTCTGAACGGTTATGGCAAAGGTAAGAAAGTAAGCTATTTTTTTGACTACAATCTTTACAATACTAATCCGACAATGAAGATGCTTGCAAATAACCTGAAAAGGGGTGATTTGGTCAAGCTTGATTTAAGTCTTTATGACAACTCAATCGCCAATGTGCGGCTAAAGTATGTCGGCAGCGGAGACGCAAGCATATCGGAGGGTGAAATTACAGTTGCCGCTAAACTGAACCAAGATATTTATGAATCGGGCGACGTCAACCAAAAAAACAGGTATTCATGGGGTACTGTTATATCTTATGATAACGATATTCTAAAGATAAGATTGGGTAACGGTGACGAAAATCCGGTGGAATATATTAAAACGTCAAAGGCCGCAGTCAATGAGGTCAGTGCAAACAGAAAATTTATTTCGGGCATTGAAACGAATAATATTTTCCCGGGTGATAGAGTATTTGTATGGTTTTTTGAGGAAGAACCAAAGCAAATTATATTATATAAATAATGTATGTAAAGGGGTGCAGTTACAAAATGAAGAGATTTATTGCCTGTTTATTGATAATTATTACAGCATATATCGGAGTTTGCTATGCGGCAGAAGACAAAATAAGCATAGATAATGTTGCATATAATCAGGAGAATGACTCTATAACGGTATGCGGCTCGGTATCATCTGTAAAATCAAATATACCACTGGTTATGAAAATAACAAAGGACGGTACAACGGTTAATATCGTACAGCAGACTGCGGACAGAGTTGAGGACGACACGGTTAAATTTGAGTTTAAAGATGTAATGTTTAATGCGGACGCCGAAAGCGGAGAATATGTCATCAGTGTATCGGGGCATTATGTTGATAACACGGATAGCTGCGTATATACATATTACGGTCCTGACATATTGCTGGAGGTATTATCTGACTTGAAAAGCGCCGCAATAAATAAGGATAAAGCCTTAATAACTAAGCTCACGCAATACAATCAGATTTTATCAATTAATTTGGAATTGATATCGAGGCTTGATGAGAATGCGGAGCAATGCTTTTTAAATATTATGTCCAAAACGGAAATTACATTGCCCGAAGGCTGTTCGGACAGTGAAGAAAGAAAGCAAATTAAAAAAGCGGCGGCTGATTTTGTTGAAATGTATAACTATGCGTCAGCAGTGTCCGGGTTTGTAAATATACAAAACAAGACAGAGTTTGACAATTGGTATGATACGAATAAGGAAAAGTATTCGCTGAGAAAAGATAATGCGGATACAGATATAAATGAAGAGGATTTTCTGGAGTTTTTTGACAAAGTCAGAGGTGAAAGCAAATTTATTGAAAGAGTCAAAAAAATATATTCCGAGGACATGGAGGAAATAAAAACAGAAATCTCTAAAGAAGCACTGCTGGCGTCAATTGAGGTTTTTCATTATACAAAAATGCAGGAGATTGTTGAAGGATTTCCCGATATATTCAACATTAATTCTGCGCTTTACAGCGGATTGTCGGAAACGCAAAAAGGGAAAATGTATTCTGCGCTTGCCGGAAAACAATATTCGAGCTGTATTGAGGTAAAAAACGCAATTGATGAATATATAAAAAAATTATCACAGCCGGGCAATAATTATACGGGCGGCTCGGGTAACGGCACGGGCAGCAGTTCGGGAAGTGTTGTCGGCAAGGTTGATATGCCCAACCGTACTATTGATGAAAATTCGGGAGTAAAGAAAGCCTTTGAAGATATTGAGAATGTTGCATGGGCTCATGACGCAATAAATTATATGTATGAAAACGGAATTATCGACGGACGGGGAAATAATCTTTTTTGCCCGAATGATAATATAACAAGAGCAGAGTTTATAAAACTGCTGATTAAAATTGAAAATGAAAGTACCGATGATACCAAAATGACAAGCTTTAACGATGTTATTACCGATGATTGGTATTATGAATTTGTAGCTGCTGCGGAGGCAAAGGGCTGGATTAACGGCGATGATAAAAATAATTTTAAACCGAACGAAAACATCAGCAGACAGGATATAGCTGTCATTATATGCAGGGCAAAAAAACTTTACGGCTCTGATAAGAGAGTGTTTGATGATTATTTGAGTATAAGTGATTACGCAAAGCCGTCAGTATCCGAATTGGCACAGATGGGTATAGTAAACGGTATGGGAGACAATAACTTTTGCCCGTTTAAATATGCAACAAGAGCAGAAACGGTAAAAATATTATATAATTTAATTAAAATGGCTTAAAGAGCTGAGGTAATAAAACCGCCTGCTGTGTGGGCGGGAAACAGATATTGACTTCCGCAATCGGGGGAGAGTGTGAAAAAAGCTTCCTCCTATGATAGAATATTATCATAGGAGGAATTTTTTATGTCAAGATTAGGACGAGAAAGAATGGGCGCCGTGAGCGGTTAAAAAACAGATACGCTAAAAAATGTTGTTATCAAATATAAGATTGACAGATTTGTTGTAATTTTTAATCGCTGTTTGTATCAATGATGTGAATATAATCTATTTTAAATTATTTTTTTTATAATCGGACGGTGTAGTGCCCGTAACACGTTTAAATGCTTTGGTAAACGCATTTCTGTTGTTAAATCCTACTTGTGAAAACAGTTCGTTGATAGTAATGTTTTCGGCTTTCATAAGCTCAATTGTGCGGTTAATTCTGATTTTGGTAAGATATTCGGAAAAATTCATGCCAAGCTTGTTTTTTATAAGCTGTGACAGATATGTACTTGATGTATTAAAGATTGTTGCAAGCGTATCAAGACCTATATCTGTTGTGTAGTATTCATCAATATAGTTGATGATTTCGACTATGTCGAGATTTTTAGACCTGCTTGAAATGTGTAAATCAAATACATCCATCAATTTAAATGTAATATTGTTTAACTCAACAAGCGGCATGGCGAGAAGTTCGGAAACGGAATCCAAAACGGATTCATTTTCCAAAACACAATGTTCAATTTTCTTTTCGTCAAGAACTTTTATTATCGAGGTTATGATTTGAACATACATTTTTGTAAGTTGATTTTGACTTAAGTTTCTTTGCATATTTTCATCAATTATTTCTTTGATAAAATCCCGCCCTAATTTTGATTTGAATGAAGAAAGATAAGCTGTAAGCTGAGATTCTTTATTTAAGTCGAAGGTATGACTGTTTTGTTTTTTGCGGTTTAAGACATTAATCGTCATCGGTGTTTCGAGTGAAGTATCAATGTGCTTATCTACATTGAATAATGCAATATTGTGAGATTTTTTTCAGTCCTGTAAGACCTTCAAATACACCGCCGATTGAATGGTGGCTGTCTATAAGCTCTTTGTCCACTGTCAAGATGCTGTTGATTGTGTCGGCAATCTTGTTGATTTCGCTTATTGATTCGGTTGATTCAACGTTCAGGAAAATATAAAAAATATTTTTTTCGGCGGGCAGAGTGAATGTATGGAATACAGACGAATATTCTTCGTAAATACATGTAAAGAAATTTTGAATCAGCTGCTCATAGGAATGTAAATTATATTCGTTTTTCAGACTGTCTCTCGGAATAATCTGATAAATAACCGCACAAAAATAATTGTACTCAAAATTAAAATAAGAACTGATTTCGGAAGAAATATTTTCGTTATCGGTATTTAGAAGATTAATCAGGTACATATTTTGGATTTTTGACAGAGAGTTTTTGTATTGTTCTTCAATTACGGCTGAGTTTCGCTTAAGCTGTTCTATGGATTGGCTGATAGTTTTAAAGCTGTTATTGGAGTCAAGACTGTCAGAGTCAAGACTTTGTTCAAGCTGTCTGATAGGCGCATATGTTTTTTTTTGAAAATATATACGCAAGAATAACAGCGCAGCTGCTTGAAATGAATATTAAAACAAACAACAGCGTAGTTGATTGAAACGCTTCGCCGATTATAGAAGTGTACGGAATGGATGTAAAGCAAGAATAGCTTAAAGCGGAACGAGTGGGAGAGCTGTAAACTATAAGCGATTTTTCCCCGTTTAAATAATGAATCCCGTTATATGTATTGTTCTTTTTGAAAATATTGCTGAACTCGCTCGAAACGGTTTGAGGATGATTTATGTCTGTTGTGCTGAAACTTTGATTGGTAAGCCGATTGACAACGCTGATTTTTGTATCATCTGAGTTAATGTCGCTTTTTACATCCGATAATATCATACCGAAATCAATATTAAAGATAATGAGCTTATTCAGATAATTTTGTCCCAAACCGGAATACACAAGCGGTACGATGAGTTTTTTGCCTTTGTTGTGTTCAACGGAGGTCGGCGGAAGAAAACGAGGTTTGGAAATCGAATATTTATAGTTATACCAATAGTCGGCCGAGTAGTCAGCGTAGCTGTAATTGTTAAAAAAATCCGATATGGTCATAATTGCGTCTGTGGAAATTACCGCATTATTTCCTTTATCATATACAACAATACTGTCTATGTAGGCAAAAGATGAAGATATAGAATGTAATGTTGTTTGAATTTTGTTTACGGATGAAGCTTTATTGGAGTCGTCTGTCAGGGCGGCTAAGAGGTTTTTGTCGTCATTGTACAGATTAAAAACGGATGAGATGCTTTTGATTTTGTATTCAACTGCCTGATGGAGACTGTTTATTGTATTTGTACTTTGTTTGGTGTGAATATCAATCTGTGAATTAATACTGTAAAATAAAAAAGCAAAACTAAAAACAACCATTATCAGGCATGGCGAGAGTGTGTACAATAAAATTGATTTAAAAGTGGTATTTAAATTAAACAATTTAAAAGTTAATTTTTTCATATAAATGCACCTCTCTTTAACATTATATATGATTTCAATAAATTTGTCAAGACGGAAGAAGATTTTTCCTCGAATGTATTAAATAAAGGTGCAAACTAAAAAAAAGATGCAATAAAAAAGTGTAAATTTTCATAAAAAAGAGTGCAAGCTAAAAAATATTGGATTTACATTGAGGGGTATATGTGCTATATTTAAGCTGTAAGTTAGCAAGAAAGGAGAAAGGGTATGACGAAAATAAAAAAAGCAGCGGCGGCTGCAATAATGTTGGCATTGGCTGTAGCGGCAGTGAACGGATGCAAGAATAAAATAAATCAAAATACGGACGATAAAACAGTAATCAGTGTGTGCGGTTTGTCCAAGTCTGAAAGCTCGGACAGCATAATAAAGGAATTTATGGAGAAGTATCCCGATATTCAGGTTGAAGCAGCAGACTGGAAATATAACCCGGATACATTTATGCAAATTGCGGAAGAAGGCGAGCTGCCGACTGTGTTTGACACATGGTTCAGTGAAGTCAATAAAATTATAGATTCGGGATATTCGGCTGATATAACCGACAATTTGCTGAATTACGGCTATGTTGATGAGATAAACCCCGTTCTTTTGGAATTGGTTACAAATGATGACGGAAGAATTTACGGATTACCTATAAATGCATATGCACAAGGCTTATATATTAATAAGAATTTATTTGTGCAGTCCGGTCTTGTTAATGAAGACGGAAGTGTTAAAATTCCCGATACATATAAGGATGTGGCCGAGTTTTCCAAATTAATAAAGAATAAAACCGGTGCGGCAGGATTTTACATACCTTGTACAGGCAGGCTGGGCGGATGGTATCTTATGAATATTGCATGGTCGAACGGTGTTGAATTTGTTGAAAAACAAAAAGACGGAACATGGAAAGCAAGCTTTGATGTCCCCGAGTTTTACTCTACTCTTGAATGGTTATACAATTTGAAGTGGAAAGATAAAGGACTTCCCGATGATGAGAACGATTATTCCGCCGATATAAACGGTATGTTTTTTGAGAATCGGCTGGCTATGATGTTTGGCGATCCTCCCCGCAGAAAAAGCGAAGATGAAATGGTTGTTGCGAGAGTTCCCAAAGGCAGTAAAAACAGAGTTTCGCAAATGGGCGGCAACTTGTATATGTTAAATGCAGAGGCTACACCCGAACAAATTGACGCTGTATTTAAGTGGCTGGAATTCAGAGGTGTTTCGCCGGAATATACAGACTCGCAAATGAAACTTGAAGAAGAAAAATATAGAAATAATTATGAGAATGATGACATTGTTCTTCCGCAGGTTGTGTTTGATGTTTGGATAACTCCCGAGAGGATAGAAAAAAGCAAAGAAATCAGAAAAAAATATGTAAACATAAATCCCGAAGATTATAAATCGTATTTGGGATTTGAGGGAGTGATAATCAGACCGGAGGTTTCGGTTTGCTGTCAGGGGCTTTATGAAATTCTCGATGGTGTTATTAAGGAAATTTACACAAATCCTGATGTCGATATTCCGTCAGTAGTTAAGAAAGCGGCTCAAGAATGGCAGATTAAGTATCTTGATAAAATCAGATAATTTAAATTCAAGGAGGAAAAAATGAGTAAAAAAATAAGAAAACTTTTATTAGGTGTGTTATCTTTAGCCATGCTTATACCAAGCTTTAACATTTCGGTAAAAGCAGAAGGTGAAACTTTATTTACAATGGACGGTATTTTGGAATACTATCAGACCGTTAAAGGAAAAGTGGAAACTAATGAAGAAATTGACACAATCTCATATAAGTGGATGTATTCCGATACGGAAACAGGTACATATACCGAAATTGCAAAGAGCGATTATGTAACGGATAATTCGATTACAATTGTACAAGGAGCAAATAAAATTACTGACAATCCGAATATGTCGGTAACAATGCTTCTTTACGGCTTAAATCAGCCTTATGCGGGGAAATGGCTGAAGTATGTTGTTACGATTAACGGAGAAGATTATGAATCCGCACCGGGTAAAATCGGCGATAGCTGGGCAGATGCAGGTTTGTATAAGGCTGCTGCGGCAGATGAAACGTATGCGGCAAACAGTCCGTCAGAAAACCTGTTTACGGCAGACGGTCAGGAATTTATACTTCTTGATGACACGGCAAGCTCGGCTTCACGCTATTTTGTTCTTGCAAAAAATCAATACGGAACGTTGCCTGCAAATACAGGCAGCAGTCAGCAAACAGAAAAGTGGGCAGTATACCTTAACACTGAATTTAAGGACAGTAAACAGCTGCCGGAAAGCATATTGAATAATATAAATTATGAACAGTATTTGAAAGTCGCACCGAGATATTACGGCAGAAGTAATGATAATCTATGGAATCCGGCAGTAAAAGCGGGAATATTCTTCCTTGGCAATCAGGAGTATTTAAAATATCATGAAAAGATAGCGGCATATGAATGGGTAAAGAAAATGCGTACAGCGAAAGTATTCCCGGATAATCCGAATTTGCAGGTAAGCGATTTGCTTGCAATGTTCGGTGCAGGACAGGTAGCTATGTTTATCGGCGAACCTGCAAATATTTCAGGTATGGTTAAGCAGTATGGCATAAAGCCTGAGGATATTATTCTGGCGTCAATACCGGAAGGACCGAAAGGAAGAATGGCGCAAATGGGCGGAGACTTGTATATGATTGCCAAAAATGCAACTCCCGAACAGATTGATGCGGCTTTGAAATGGATTGACTTTACGGGATACGGTCCGACATTGGAGGAAACAACAATAGAAAATTTAAAAGAAAACTATAAAGCAACAATAAATGAAGGCGGTGTTGTTCTTCCGAGAGACGCATTTTATCTGTGGACAAATGAAGAAAGAGTGCAAAAGCTGTTGGATATGCGTAAAGAATATGCAAACATACCCGAATCTAATTTAGAAACATATTATGCGTTTGACGGTGTTACATTGATGCCTGAGCCTGAAGTCGGCTGTCAGTAGCTTTATGCGGAGCTTGACAATGTTGTACAGGAAATCTATGCAAATTCGGACGCTGATGTTGCTGAGCTTGTAAAGGCTGCCTCAGACAACTGGCAGGTAAACTGTCTTGATAATTTAAAATAATTTCATTTTACTGCGAAATCCGTCTTTTGGGACGGGTTTCGCAAACAACAATGAAAAGGAGGCGTCTTATATATGAATTTAGAAAACAAATCAATTGCAAGAAAAAAAGCATATGGAAAAATAAAACGAAATTTTTCGGGCTGGGTTTTGCTTATTCCGACTTTGTTTTTGCTGATATTTGTTGTTGTTAAACCGATGCTTATGGGTATAATCAATTCGTTTTATGAACTGGCGGGATTTACGCCTACAAAGTTTATAGGATTGGAAAATTATATACAGGTTATTAGAGATACAAAGTTTTTGGGGACAATAGTCAACACTGTATCTTATGTTGTTTGGTTGCTGATAATTGGTTTACCGCTGCCGTTTTTATGTGCTATAATGCTTAATGAAATGGTTATCGGTAAAAGCTTTATACGGGTATCTGCATATATGCCGGCGGTTATACCCACAGTTGCGGTTTCTCTTATTTGGACAAATATGTATATGGAGGGCTCGGGCGGACTTCTTAATATGTTTCTTGAAGCGTTTGGTGCGGAACCGAGACAATGGCTTATGAATAAAAGCTTAACAATCCCTCTTATAATAATATCGTCGACATGGCAGGGGTTCGGAAGTACGATACTTTATTATTATGCTATAATACAGAGTGTAAACACTGAGCTTTACGATGCGGCAAGAATTGACGGAGCGGGTGTTTTATTAAGAGCAAAGAATGTTATTATGCCGCATATGCTGCCGATATTCGTTTTGATGGCAATTAAACAGATTATAGGTGTATTCCAAATCTTAGACCAGCCGCTTGTAATGACGGGCGGCGGACCGAACGGTGCTTCCACATCGTTAGCATTACTGGGTTATCAGTATGCTTTTCAGTTTAATCAGACAGGAAAATCTTTGGCGGTAAATATGATTTCGTTTATATTGCTTGTAGGTCTTACGTTTGTATATTTTAAGATTGAGAAGAAATTCAACGAATAAGGGAGGTTATAATAATGAAGATATTGGACAATAAACAAAACGGGCTGTTCAACTGGATGGACCTTAAAAGTGTAAAATACAAGGTATTATATTGGATGATGTTTGCTTTCCTGATATTAATGGCTCTTATCTGTATTATACCGATAAGCTATATCTGCATAGAGGCTGGCAGTATCTTATGTCAAACCACAGCCATGACGCAAACGGCGGGTGTGCTCCCGACTGTGTGTGCAAGGACATGGAATACAGATTCAGAAAAGCGCAGGATATTGCTGAAATTGTTGCCGATGACGCAATGGTTGAAATTGCAAAGAATTTATCTCCCGAAGGACAGGGGCAGGATATTGTTCAGCTTGTTGTATATAACACACTTCCGTATGAAAGAGATGTAATTGTACCGCCTGACATTGAAGTGCCCGATACACTCGGTAAAGGCATTACAATAGACGGCGTCAGACTTCAATCCGTACAGAGTGAAAAGTCAAGTATTTTTATGGATAGCATATGGGAAGTTCCCACAATACTTGACAGTATGCACCACAGATTATATGCGGAAATTAAGAATGTTCCGGCATTGGGTTATAAAACTTTTGAAATTAAGCCAAATCCGAATAAAATGCAAAAGCGGCCGGGTATTGCGGCAGGTAATGTTCTTGAAAACAGCAGGATAAAGGCAACTGTAAATTCAAACGGTACAATAGATGTACTGTATAAAGAAACAGGAAAAGAATATAAAGGACTTAACTTCTACACATCGCAGGGTGAAACGGGAAATGCGTGGAAGCATGAAATCCCCGAATTTGACAGAAAGTATACTACAACAGGAACAAATCATAAGATTTACGTAACGGAAAGCGGCGAGTTTTCGGGAACAATCGTAACGGAATGTGAATTTGAAGTACCTGAAAGCTGTGAAGTAAATCCGAGCGATATTTATACAAAAATTCCTATTAAGACGGCATATACCCTTGATGAAAATGCAGATTATATCAAGGTGAAGGTTGAGCTGACAAACAATGCAAAAGACCATTGGCTGAGAGTTAATTTCCCGACGGGAATTAAAACCGATGTTTCTGTTGCGGACAGTCATTTTGATATTGTAAAGAGAAACATTGAAATTCCCGATTCAACAGGCTGGGTAGAGCAGGCATTCGGTACCCAGCCGCTCAGAACCTTTGTGACGGTTACAGACGGTGAAAACGGACTTGCGGTAATGCCAAAGGGACTGTTTGAATACGAAGTGTTTGATGACAGTACAATAGCACTGACGCTTATCCGAGCTTGCAGAATTAAGCTTGCGGTATCGGAAGAAAAGGTGACAGAGCTTGAAGATGAGGGTGTACAGTGTCCGGGCGGCAGAAACTTTGAATATGCGATTCAGTTTAATAGCGGTAACTATAATGAATTGCCTAATAAGGCGGCGGAAATCTTTGCGCCTGTTAAATGTGCGGTATGCGGAAGAGGTAAGGGTGATTTGCCTCTTGAAAACAGTCTGCTTTCTGTTGACAACAGGAATGTACATATCACTGCAATTAAACAGGCGGATGACGGAAACGGAACAATCGTAAGATACTATAACCCGACAGATGAGACGCAAAAAGTTAAAATTAATGCACAGGGTAAATTATATAAATGCCGCATGGATGAATCTGCGGCCGGTGAATATGACGGGGTTGCCGAAGCAAAGAAAATAATAACGGTAAGGATAGTGAAATAATATGAATAAAAAATTCATATGTGCGTCAAATGAATATTGCTCCTTTGACAAATATGTATCGGCACCGTATTTCAGAAAAACATTTGAACTGAATTTTTTGCCCGAAAATGCGGAAATTTCGATATGCGGTTTAGGGTTTTACGTATTATATATTAATGGGGTAAACATTACAAAGGGTATGTTAGCTCCATATATAAGCAATCCCGACCATATATGCTATTATGATACATATGATATAAAAAAATATTTGCACAAATGAAAAAATGTTATAGGTATAATGCTCGGAAACGGATTTAACAATCCGTTTGGCGGAGCGGTATGGTGGTTTGATAAAGCGCCGTGGCGCAGCTCTCCGCATGTGGCATTAAATCTTTTTGCCGAAGGAGAGGGAGAGAAAATTTCTCTTGATGCGGATGAAAGCTTTAAAGTACATTCATCTCCTATTTTTTTCGATGATTTAAGAATGGGAGAATACTATAACGCAAACATGGAAATTCCGAATTGGAATACTGTCGAGTATGAGGACAGCGAACGGAAAAATGCGTTAATCGCTCCCGCTCCGAAAGGTAAGTTAAAGAAATGTATTGCTGAGCCTATCAGAGTAAAAAAAGAAATCAATCCTTTGCGGATATTAAAGCAGGGCGATGATTATATATATGACTTTGGTGAAAATAATGCGGGTATATGTACTTTAAAAATTCATGCGAAAAAAGGGCAAAGAATTGAATTGTGGCACGGTGAAGAATTCAAAGACGGGCGGTTTGATAATTCAAGTACTGTTTTTGATAATCCGGATACGCAGTTTTATAAGGAATACGGTCAGAAGGATGTTTATATCGCTAAAGGCGCAGGCTTGGAAGAATATACACCGTCCTTTACATATCACGGATTCAGATATGTACTTGTAAAGGGCATTTCGGAAGAACAGGCAACAAAAGAATTGCTGACATATAAGACATTAAGCTCCGACCTGAAAACGATTGGTGATTTTAAGTGCAGTGATAAGACGGTAAACACACTTTTCGAGATGGTGAAACGTTCTGATATTTCAAATTTTTACTATTTCCCCACTGATTGCCCGCACCGCAAAAAGAATGGCTGGACGGGAGACGCAGCTATGTCAGCGCCTCATACAAGCTTACTGTTTGATACATCAAACAGCTATAGAGAATGGCTTAATAATATAAGAGAGGCGCAGAATGAAGAAGGGAAGATACCGGGGATTGTTCCTACAAATGATTGGGGATATGACTGGTGTAACGGTCCTGCTTGGGACAGCGTATTATTTAATTTGCCGTATCAGCTGTACAAAAAACGAGGAATTACTGATGTTATTTTGGAAAATGCAGAGGCAATGTTTAAATATCTGAACTATATTCTGACAAGAAGAAATGACGATGGTACTGTAGCTTACGGATTGGGCGATTGGCTGCCGGTAGGGAAAAAAGATATTGAATATACGGTGCCGCTGGCTTTTACCGATTCCGTTATGGTTATGGATATGGCAATGAAAGCTAAAGAAATGTATAAAGCGGTAGGCTTTGAGGAGTATGCGGTATTTGCAAATGAAATTTACAATGATTTCAGAAATGTAATAAGGACGCAGCTGATAGACAAAAATACATTGTCGGTTAAAGGCGATTGTCAGTCAGGACAGGCAATGGCGTTATACTACGGTCTTTTTGAAGATAATGAAAAAGAAAAAGCCTTTGCAAATCTGATGAAATATATTTCCAAAAATAATAATTTTGATTGCGGATTTTTAGGTATGCACGTCCTGTTCCATGTTCTGTCGGAATTTGGGCAGAGTGAGCTGGCATATGAAATGATAACAAAAAAAGAATATCCGTCGTATGCTCATTTAATAGAGCAAGGCGAAACGACTTTGGTTGAGTCTTTTCAGCCGGACGGAAAACCGTGCGGCTCACATAATCATCATTTCTTCGGGGATATAGGAAGATGGTTTATAAAATGTATTGCAGGTATAAACGTAACGGATTGTCAAACCGTAGAAATAAAACCTCACTTTATAGAAAAATTAAATTATGCTTCTGCGTACTATGAGCTGCCGCAGGGGAAAGTTTCTGTTGAATGGAAAAGAAACGGCGATGAAATTATATTAAATGTAAATTATCCCGAAAATGTAAGCTGTAGTATTAAACTGCCCGAAGGATATGTTGAACAAGACGGAAAAATAAGGAGGGTGTGAAAAAGTTGAAAGAAATAAATAAATCGGATTTTTTTGAAATCGGTGCAAATAATGTAAAAAGAATACTTACTCCCGATGATAAAAAAATAGACATAGTAGAATTTGATGACAGAAAGCTATGCTATGTAAAAAGCGGAATGGGTTATCCTGCAATTTACCCGATGTATGAAACTCATTTTGAGCCAAAAGCCGAGGCGATACTTATGGATTTGGACGGCACGAGCGTACATTCGGAAAGCTTTTGGATGTGGGTAATTGAACAGACGACAGCAAGATTACTCGGCAATCCGAGCTTTAAAAAAGAAGAGGAGGACGAGCCGTTTATATCGGGTCACAGCGTTTCCGAACATCTTCAGTATATGATTGATAAGTATGCAAAAGGCGCAAGCTTGGAATCAGCACGTCAGTATTACTTTGAAATCGTGAACCATGAAATGGACGAGATATTAAAGGGCAGAGGAAAGCAGGACGCATTCACTCCGGCACCGAACTTAAAAGAGTTTTTAACAACCGTTAAAAAAGAGGGAATAAAGATTGGGCTTGTAACAAGCGGACTTTATGAAAAAGCAATGCCTGAAATTATTTCGGCGTTCAAGCAGCTTGATATGGGTAATCCTGTTGATTTTTACGACAGCATAATAACGGCAGGATATGCACTCAGAAAAGGACAGACGGGAACACTCGGCGAGCTTTCGCCAAAGCCTCATCCGTGGCTTTATGCGGAAACAGCAAGAGTCGGTCTTGGAATACCTTTTGAAAAAAGACATAAGGTGATTGGTATTGAAGATTCATCGGCAGGTGTAGTTTCAATCAAGCTTGCAGGCTTTAGCTGTGTGGGTATTTCGGGCGGAAATATTGAACAGGCAGGTATTGGCGGTATGTGTGACTATAAGATTAACGGACTTATGGAAATGCTTGATATTATTTTGTAATTTATATAGTTAGGAGTTAAACATTATGGCAAAGAAAATGACAATGCACGTAATAACGGGAACACATTGGGACAGAGAGTGGAGACACACTGCCGAACAGTCAAAACTCAGACTTATGGATTTAATAGATTCCATTATTGATATTTTAGATAAAGACCCTGAATATAATTCATTTGTTTTAGATGGCGGAGCTATTGTGTTGGAGGACTATTTCACAGTTCGTCCCGAAATGAAAGAAAAGGTTAAGAGTTTAATTGAGGCTAAAAAGCTGTTTATTGTAAGCTGGTACACATTACCCGAAACATATACGGTAGCGCCGGAAGCATTAATAAGAAATCTTCAGATAGGAACTGAAATGGCAAAAGAATACGGCGGTGCTATGCGTGCGGGATATACTGCAACGGGCTATGGTCAGACTTCGCAGCTCCCGCAGATTTATGAGGGTTTCGGAATTAAAACCGCTATGTTCTACCGAGGTACAAACAAATATGAACTGCCCCCGCTGTTTAAATGGGAGGCGAAAGACGGTACGCAGATTTTTGTTCACAAAACCTGTGATGAAGTAACAAGAACAAACTGGTATTTCTATGTATATGACTTAATTGCACTCGGTAAAGGTACAAAAGACTTATCATTTAACTATGATAAAGATAATGTTCCCGTACATCTTTGCGATAATGTGCTTTATGAAAAGGCAGTAAAACAAACTGTTGATATACCAACATTTGATAATTCGGAAGAAGGTCTTAAAAAGGCACTTGAAAACATTACCGCTCAGGAAATGCAGTATAAGATAGGAAATCACCTTCTTGCGCTTAATATGGAGGATAATGCAGAACCTCATCCGCTGCATACACAGATGGTTAATGCAATGAACAGCGTTTCCGAAGATATAGAAATCATTCAGGATGATATGGATTCATATATGGATACCATAATCGAAGAAAACAAAAATAAAGATTTACATGTACATAGAGGCGAGCTGCGTTATGAGGCGGTTGATTTCGTTGAGCTTTCTGCTGAAAATATTAAGATGAGTGCAGAGAGAAGGTTTGATACAGCAACCGCATTTTCAGCAGTCAGAAGAAGACTTCTTATAAGCGTTGATATTCCGATGCTCGGATATAATACATATGCACTCAGATTAAGAGAGCCGGAATTTGTATATAAAACCGAATACTTGGAGGACAGAAAGCTTATAGGCAACGATTACGGTACTTTGGAAAATGAGTATTTAAAGATTACTCTTAACTCTAACGGTACGTTTACGATGCTTGATAAAAAGACGGGTAAAGAATTTAAGAATATGCACTATTTTACAGATGAAGGTCAGGTGGGTTCTGCTCATAAGTATATTACGCCTGTAAGAAATTCTATGATTACAAGTCATGGCTTGAATGCAAAAATTACATTAAAAGAAAACAACGAACTTCGTGCAGCATATAAGGTTGAAATGGAAATGGAAATACCGGCGGCATCAACTCTTGACGGACGTGACAGACTTCGCGAAACTGTTACAATGCCTATTATGTATGAGCTTACGCTTGAAAAGGGGTGTCCGTATTTAAAGGTACATACAAAACTCACAAATAAAGCTCGCGACCATAAGTTATATGTTAATTTTCCGACAGGAATTATGACAAATACCGACTATGCGGAATCGGCATTTGCGGTTGAGGAAAGAAGCATAAGACATAAAAAGACGCTTGATAACGTTGAGCCGTTTGCGCCGTGTCATCCGATGCAGAATTTCTGCGGTGTTTCAGACGGCAAAAACGGTCTGGCGTTCTTCTCGGGCGGACTTAGAGAGTATGAGATTCGTGACGATAAAAACAGAACGATTGCAATTACTCTTTTAAGAACACAAAGAGCATATATGACAGCAAATCCCGAAGAATTTGACAGATATACAGGACTTCATTCATTCGGTGAACTTGAATACAACTACGCATTATATCCGCATACGGGAAACTGGGAAGAAGGAAATGTTCAGGAAACAGCATATGATTTCAAAGTAGGAATGAAAGCGATTCAGGGCGTCCCTGTAAGCGGCGAATTGCCAAGTGAAAATTCATTTATTACTATTGATAACGATAAAATTGTTCTTGCTGCAATTAAGTGTTCGGAATGTAAGTCAGGCTATATTATAGGACTGTGGAATAAGTCAGACGAAGATATTACTGCTAATATAAGCATCAATCTGCCTGTTACGTCTGCTAAGCTTGTTAAGCTGAATGAGGAAAAAATTTCCGATATTGATATGAGTAATGGGAAAATATCGGTGCCGATTTTGGGACACAAGATTATTACAATTAAAATAGATTAATACTGTTTTGTTGAAATAAGGTGATTGTATAAAGATGATGTCATTAAGGAGGGGCTTTCTGATGTCAAAGTTATGATACATAGGCTCATAAAACCCGACAGGAAAAAGATTGAATAAATGATGAGAATGTGCAATGAAAAACAGCATCGGATTTTACAAAATCTGAGGTTTTGGACTGTACATGAATGGGGCAGCCTTAAATGCGGAATATCCGAAATTAAGTAAAATTAATGCAACCCTCGGCGTACGTTAATACGCCAAGGGTTGCTTAGCGGAATTTTCATTTCGCATTCTCACAGCTTTTTCCAATATTCGCCGTCACTGTGGGGGATTGCGCAGTCGGCAATAATATTGCCGTTATAATCTGGAAGATTGTTTTCGGGGAGTATTCTTTTCCAGCACTCGCCCGAAATTGCCGGTATTTCAAGATACATTATCAGCGTATTTCCGTAGAGGAAAATACTGCCGTATTTGTCGTATGAGCCGCATCCCTCCGCCTGCATTTTATAATGATAGAATACATATTCGGCGACGCATTCGTGTTTTAATTTTGCGACAGAAAATTCTGATTTGCCCTTTTTCGTTCTTCTCCATACGGTTTCGTCATCTGACGGAGAATATGCAAAAATCATACTCATTTCCGCAACCCTTTCGCCGTTCGGAAATTCATAAAAATCTCCCGTAATGTATTGCTTTACATCTTCGTCGCTTTCAGATTCAATGTAAATGTAAGCTTTATCCTCATAATAATCTACCGCCGAAAAATATACAAAATCCGATACGGTGATATTTTTCTCCTTGTAAAATCCCCAAAACATTTTTCTGTAAATCATATTAATCTCCATTCTGTTTATATAAGTTCAACACGAAAAAGAAGCAAATAGATTGTTGCTTGAAAATGTGCCGATGTATGTGTATACATCAAACATTTGAAAGTGACAAGATATGCAGCTTATTTTTCGTGTTAATCCAGTTTCAGTACCGACATAAACGCTTCCTGCGGCACTTCTACACTGCCGACCTGACGCATACGCTTTTTACCCTCTTTCTGCTTTTCAAGCAGTTTTTTCTTTCTCGTAATATCACCGCCGTAGCATTTTGCAAGCACGTCCTTGCGCATTGCCCTTACGGTTTCCCTTGCAATGATTTTTGACCCGATTGCCGCCTGAATCGGCACTTCAAACAATTGTCTCGGAATAACCTCTTTAAGCTTTTCAGCCATTTTTCTGCCCCTTGAATATGCGCTGTCACGGTGTACAATAAACGAAAGTGCGTCCACCATTTCACCGTTAAGCAGAATATCGAGCTTTACAAGCTCACTTCTGTTATAGCCGCATAATTCATAGTCAAATGAGGCATAACCCTTTGTACGGGATTTGAGTGCGTCAAAGAAGTCATAAATTATTTCATTTAACGGCAGTTCGTAGAATATCTCGGCTCTTGTTTCGTCCATGTACGTCATGTCCTTATACACACCTCGGCGCTCCTGACAAAGCTCCATAACGTTTCCGACATAATCTTTCGGAACCATAATTGTCGCTTTCACCATAGGCTCTTCCATGTAATCTATTTCGGCAGGGTCGGGGAGATTGGTCGGGTTGTCGCACCATACCATTTCCTTATTTGTTTTATAAACCTTGTATATAACGCTCGGTGCGGTCGTCACCAAATCAAGATTATATTCACGCTCCAAACGCTCCTGAATAATTTCCATATGCAGCAGCCCCAGAAATCCGCAGCGAAATCCGAATCCGAGCGCAACCGATGTTTCCGCCTCAAACATAAGCGCCGCATCGTTAAGCTGCAATTTTAAAAGCGCCTCTTTCAAATCCTCGTACTGTGCTCCGTCGGCAGGGTAAATACCGCAGTAAACCATAGGATTTACCTTTTTATATCCGGGCAGCGGCTCTTTTGCCGCATTCTTTACGGTTGTGACCGTATCGCCGACACGCGTGTCCTGTATGTTTTTTATGCTCGCCGCAATATATCCGACGTCGCCCGCATATAAGCCGTCTGTCGGAATAAGTCCCGACGGGTGCATTGCTCCGACCTCGACAACGTCAAATTCGGCGTTTGTCGCCATCATTTTTATGCGCTGACCGGCTTTCAGCGAACCCTCCTTAACACGCACATAAACAATAACGCCACGGTAGCTGTCATAATATGAATCGAAAATCAGCGCTTGCAGAGGCGCATTTTCATCACCTGTCGGAGCTGGTATTTTTTCGACTATTTCTTCAAGAACGGACGCAACGTTTAAGCCCGTTTTAGCGCTGACACACGGTGCGTCCTCCGCCGGTATTCCTATTACGTCCTCAATTTCTCTTATTGCTGTTTCGGGCTGTGCCGACGGCAAATCTATTTTGTTTATAACGGGTACAACCTCCAAGTCATGGTCGATTGCAAGATATGTGTTTGCAAGCGTCTGCGCCTCGATTCCCTGTGAGGCGTCAACGATAAGAATAGCGCCCTCGCACGCCGCAAGGCTTCTCGATACCTCATAGTTAAAGTCAACGTGCCCCGGAGTGTCAATCAGATTTAATGTATATATTTCTCCGTCGGGGCGTTTATATTTCAGCCTTACGGCATGAGCTTTTATAGTAATTCCTCTTTCACGTTCAAGATCCATGTTATCCAAAAGCTGTTCTTCCATTTCACGCTCCGTAACCTCGCCCGTCAGCTCAAGAAGCCTGTCGGCAAGAGTTGATTTTCCGTGGTCTATGTGAGCTATAATACTGAAATTCCTTATTTTTTCCTGTCTTGAATTAGGCATTTTGTAAATTCCTTTCCGTTATACATAATAAAGCGCCTCGGCAACATACTGTTCAAGCGCCGTCCATTCGTCTGTTTTGCCCTGCTTGATTTCGTAATCTATTTCAGGGATTCTCATAACCATTTTTGTGAGTGAGCCCTCGCTGAAACCCTGCGCACTGCTTATATATTTTCTTGCGATATACTCGCTTGCCCCTATCGCACGTGCCACTGTGCGGGGGTCGGAGCTGTCGGCAAGCTTTGCTTTCAAAATTTTCTTTACGTTTGCATATATCAGATAAAGTACGCCGAATGCGCTTTCACTTCCGCTGCGCAGTTCGGTCAGAACTTCCATGGCTTGCTTGGCATTATGGTTCATGATACCGTCCGTCAGCTCGAAAATACGGATATTCAAGCCCTTTGAAACGATGTTGTCTATATCCGTTTTCGTAATTTCCTCACCGCAGTAGTCAAACAGCTTTTTAAGCTCATTCATTATATTCTGCAAGCCCTCGTCGCACATACTGACGATTTTATAGGCGTTTTCCTTTTTGATTTTCCGCTTTGCTTTCAGGCATTGCCCCATGATATACGTAACCAAATCCGCCTCATCGGGAGTTTCAAACTCAATTGCCATGCCGTATTTTGTAAGAGCCTTATACAGCACACTGCGTTTGTCAACGGCGGTTTCGTCAAATATGACTACCATATCATCGGTGTAGTGAGAAAATTTCTCTTTCCAGAATGATTTCTGTTCTTCATTTGCACTTTTGAAAATATTGCTTCCGCTTATATAGACAAGCTTTCTGTCCGCCATCATGGGAAAGCTTTCCCATGCGTCGTCATATTCCGATAAGGAAACGTCAGTGCCTTTGAGCGTTATATAATTAAATTCTTCAAATCCGTTATCGGGGATTTTATCCCGAATTGCTTTAATATACGTTTCCTTTAAATATGTTTCCGTACCGAAAAACAAGTACACAGGCTTTAATTTATTTTCATTTATCTGCCGTTTCAGCTCCGGCAAATCGGGATTTTTCTTTTTCGCCATGTTATTCTTCCTTTATATCAGCTTTAAATCGGGCAGTTCAATATCACCGTAATAGCGTGATTTCCAGTCAAGCTGTGATTTTTTGTCACGCTCAAAAATCATTGCAGGCCATGCTGCGTCCGAATCGAACACATTTCCTATTTCGTCCGTTTCGTAAACGGCAATCAGAACGGTGTACTTGCCGCTTGACAGGCATGAAACGTCTGTTGAAAATTCACGGCTGTACATTTCGCCCTTTTTCAAATCCGCAAAGCCTTTCAGCGACGCCGTTGCAATCGGGGTTTGGTCGGGGTTATGTATCATCAGTCTTACACAAAGTCCGTCAACGTCCTTTTCCGCACGCAGTCTTAGTCTGAAATCGAGAGTTTCCCCGTCATGCACAACTGCGTCTTTGCGGTTAATCAGCTCCAAATCAACAAGCCTTGCCTTGCCTGCAAGATAAGACGGGCGGTGCATCTGCGTAAAATCCTTATATGTGAACAGCTTTTGGGACGCAGTTTTAAGATACAGATTTATTGCCTTTTCCGTGTCACCCTCAAAGACAATTTTACCCTTTTCCAAAAAAATACATCTGCTGCAAAGCTGTCTTACCGTGTTCATGTTATGGCTTACATAGATTATTGTACGCCCCGAATCCTTTGCGATACTCAGCATTTTATCAATACATTTTTTCTGAAATTTCATGTCGCCGACCGCAAGAACCTCGTCCATAATCAGAATATCGCTGTCAAGATGAGCCGCAACCGCAAATGCAAGCTTGACAAACATTCCCGATGAATAGCGCTTTACGGGCGTGTCGATAAACTGTCCGCATTCGCTGAATTCTATTATGTCGTCGATTTTTCTTGATACCTCCGCACGTTTCATACCGAGTATTGCGCCATTTAAGTATATATTTTCACGCCCCGTAAGCTCGGGGTGAAAGCCCGTTCCGACTTCAAGCATACTCGATATTTTGCCCTTTATATATATTGTACCGTCCGTAGGAGCGGTAACTCTTGACAGCAGCTTTAAAATCGTTGATTTTCCGGCGCCGTTGCGCCCGAGAATACCGAGAGTTTCACCCTTGCCGACCTCGAAAGAGATGTCGTCGAGAGCAAGAAATTTTTCATTTTTCTTATAAACCTTTTCGCCTATTTTGCTGTTGGGGTCGTCCTTGTGCTGAACTCTTGCCCACCAGCTT
The DNA here is from genome assembly GCA_934454215.1 of uncultured Clostridia bacterium. GTDB lineage: Bacteria > Bacillota > Clostridia > UBA1381 > UBA1381 > Ornithomonoglobus_A. The sequence continues at coordinate 52,197 of CAKSGG010000002.1, read as the reverse complement.
GCCAAATCGCCCTGAAGCGTTCCGCCGCCTATCGTTCCGAGACGGTACTGCTTTGTTATATGCTCCGCCTTTATTACAGTTTCCATATATCAATCTCCGTTATACAGTATCCATAAATGTTTTTTCCACTTTTGAAAACAGAATTATGCCTATAAATAAAAATACCGCCGTTACCGCCATGCTGATAAGCCATGACGAAATCTCGGGCGAGCCGCATCCCAAAAACGCATATCTGAAATTATTCACAATCGGCGCCATGGGATTCAGCTTTATAATACCCCGTAAAAATTCGGGAACCTGAGACATGGGATATACAATCGGTGTTGCGTACATCCACAGCTGAACTCCGAACCCTACGAGAATTGACAAATCGCGGTATTTTGTAGTCAGCGACGATATTATTATTCCTATTCCCAAGCCGAGCAGCGCCATTTCAAGAACCATTGCGGGAACAAGCAAAATCCATTTGTTCGGATATATCGCCTCGCCTCTGCCGAACACGAAAAACGCCATAAGCACAAGCATAAGCGCCAGTTGTATAAAAAATGAAAGCAGGGCATATATAACCGAGGTTATCGGAGATATAAGGCGGGGGAAATATACCTTTCCGAATAAATAGGCATTGCCCGTAAAGGTTGATGAGGTTGCCGTCAGACATGATGAAAAATATGCCCATGCGGTATTGCCTGCCATGTAAAACAGAAACTGCGGTACTCCGTCCGTCGATATTTTTGCAATCTGACCGAATACAACGGTAAACATTGACGACGTCATAAGCGGCGTTATCAAAAACCATATCGGTCCGAGAATCGTTTGTTTATATGTACCCGTAAAATTGCGCTTGAGGAACATATATATCAAATCTCTGTAATGCCATATTTCTTTGAGATTAATGTCGAACCAGCCCGTTTTGGGCTTGATTACGGTTATTTGGTTTTCTTCCATTTCATTCTCCTTTAATCAAGCCTGCCATCAGTGACAGCAAATCCGCCGCCTTGATTTCGGAGAACGGATATTTTTTTCTGTCCTGTGCCGAGACATTCTGAAAATCACGTATATTCAGCGAAAAACTGCCGACCGAATTATCACCCGACATAATATTTTCGGCTTTTATAAGCGTGGATTTTTCATCAGCCGTTCCGCTTAACTGTGCCGATATATCGTTTATTTTTACTGTTCCGCTAAGCTGTGATTTATCGTAGTTCAGATTAATTGAGGCTTTGAATATTTCCTTGTTGCCGAAAATAAATTTGATTTCCCTTGAATCCTGCTTTTCTTCCTGCTTGAAGAATTTGTTTCCGCTTTCGTGATACTCTATCCCTACTTCCGAACCGTCACTGTCGGCTGACACTTTTAACGTATAATCTTCAAGCAGCCGCACTTCATTTGACGCTTTCCATGACAGCTTTATGTTCATATCGCCGTTTTTTATATTGGTTTCAAGACGTGAAATGTAATTTTTACATTCTGTATATCCTACGGCAATCGTATCGCCCGTTTCGGCGCTGTTTACAATATCGGATAGATTGTTTAAAAGCTCATCGGGAGTAACGCCGAAGATTTTCTCGGTAAATTGCAGCTTGCTTTTTAATGCTCCGCCCGACTTAACTGTGTTGATAATTCCGTTAAGCCCCTCTTTTACGTTTTCCGTTTTGAGAATCATAAAATAATCATTACCGCCGTCATGATTTATTTTTGCGTCCTTTATCATTGTTTTGGCATATCCCGCAAGCTCTCTTTCGGAAATAATGCTGTCACTGCCGTTTGAGGACGGGAGCGTTAAATCAAGACCCGAAAGACCGTCAACGGGGAGCAGACCCGAAAGTGCCGCACCTGTGACCTCATTTCCGAAATTCTGCGTTGAAAAAGTAAAATATACATCCATCAGCGACGGAACGGCTATTCCCGTTTCGGTATTGTTTATATATCCGTCAAAATCAAAGCCGTTATATGTTCCGTTAAAAACGGCGGACGGAACTTCACTGTTATAGTCCTCTGTAAGCTTTAGGCTTGTTTTGTCCGTATTTAATTCAAATTCGGCATTATGACTGTCGGAAAGTCTGCGCAGTTCGGGCAGAGCGTCCTTTATCATACTGCGTTCTTTTTTTATTTCGTTTGCGGTATTAAGCGCCCTGTAGCTTATATACAGTTCGGGGGATACCGCCATCATTATTCTGTCGAGATTGGCAACAGCCGCCGCAGCTATGCCGCCGCATATGATAACCACGGCAAAAATTATTGTAAGAGTTTTTTTCTTCATATTCATCACCTATTTAATATGTAAAATTGTTACATAATTATAGCTGCTGCGCTCATATTATCGCAGTCGCAGGGAAGTGCGCCGTCCATAAGCTTCATCATTTTTCCGAGCCATTCCTTTGACGATGATGAGGCTCTTATACATTCTTCCATTTTATCCTCGTCAATGCTTTTCCAAAATCCTTTAGTGCAGATTAAGAAAGCGGTTTTCGCCTTAATGGGCATTACCGTTTCAATTTCCGCACACGCTTTTTCAGTACCGAGACTTCGGAGCAATTCCGATTCTTCATTGCGTATATCGCTGAATTTTATAATTCCCGATTCGTATTTTTCCATTGCGTTCGTATGGTCGGCGGTTATAAAATCAATCATTCCCTTTTCAAATTTATATACTCTGACATCGCCGATATGTGCAATCAAAGCAGCCTCGCCGTCGGTTATAAGAATCGCTGCGGAAGAATGTGCCTCGCTGCAAAGCTCGTCCTTGCGGACATTTTCGGCAGCCTCCTGCGCCTTGCACATATACTCCTCGACCGCCTCGCTCATCATGGACGGATTTTTTTCAAATTCGCTTATAATCGTATTCACGGCCGTTTCGGCGCTCAGTTCTCCGCCGGGACCTTCGCCGTCCGCCATGGCAAAGCAATATATTCCCTCACTGCATACACGTGCGAAAAAATCCTGATTTATCATCTGTCCGCCGGTATTGCTCATTGATGTAAACCTCATAGCTTCAGCTCCTTTAATCAAAAGTTATTGTTCCGTCATCTTCTGTTTGTGAATTTGCCGGTGCAGGCGTATTTTCGTCTTTGTTCGGCTTTGGTGTGGGAGTTTCCACAACAACTCCAAGTTCGGGCTTTTGTGTTGCCTCGTGCTTTGGGAGCTGTGTTGCCATTGCTGTATTTTGAGTGATTTTATCCAATTTATCCGCTTTCCAAAGCTTTGTCCCCAGCCATGCAAGCATCGCAACCGAAAGCACCAGTAATATTGAGCTTATCAATACATTTTTTTTGTTATCTTGTTCAGACATAAAAATCTCCTTTATTCAAACGGTCTTATTCTGTATGTCACACCGATTTTATCGCATATTTGCCGGCATTGCTTTTCCTCGTCCTCGGTGATTGTCGTATGAACCGTTGTCAAAACCACTTTTTTTACATAGTGTTTCACGTTTTCGGCAAATTTAAGCATGGCGTCAAATGATTTTTCGCCGAATTTCGGACGTACAATTTTAAAATATTCTTCGGGATTCGGTGTGTTAAGGCTTATCGAAACAATGTCTATTTTGCCCTCGTACAGCGGAGCGGTGTTTTTTCCGTTTATCAGGTCGCCCAGACCGTTTGTATTTATTCTTATCGGAATATTATAATTTTCTTTCACAAATTCCGCAATCTGCAAAACATCGTCAAGTCTTTCGGTCGGCTCTCCAAAACCGCAGAAAACGAGTTCCTCGTATTTATTCATGTCGAATTTTGAAAATTCAGCCTTTACCTCGTCAATGGTCGGTTCTCTTTCAAGCCACAGACTTCCCGAGCCTTCCATTTCGTCCTTGGTTTGGCGCAGACAGAACGTACAGGCGCAGGGACATTTATTTGTCATGTTGACATATAATCCGTTATGAACCTCGTAAAGTATTACCATGTTAATCTCCTCAAATCCAAAAATATCTGTATCATATATTATATCACAAAAAATAAAGTTTTTCAATATTTTTTTGATATTTAAAAAGGGGGGCGAACCCCCTTATATACGTGACAGCGCTTTTATAAATTCTCTGACGTCGGTTTCGGTATTGAATACCCCGAACGATACTCTCACCGCTCCCGTTTTATCCGTGCCAAGAGCCTTGTGTGCGAGCGGTGCACAGTGATAACCTGCCCTTACGGCAAATTCGGGGAACAGCTCCGCCGTTTCCTCACTGCCTTTTCCGTTTATATTAAACGCAACCGTTCCGATTCCGTCCTTAGAGCCGTATACCGTTATATTGTCATGCTTTTCAAGCTCACCTCGCAAAAGCTGTGCAAGATGTCTTTCATGCGCAAGTATTTTCTCCGTTCCGAGCGACATTACGTATTTAATTCCCTCGCCGAGTGCGGCGATTGCCGGAGTATTTACCGTTCCCGAATGAAGCATATCGGGCATTATTTGGGGCTGAATAAGCTCCTCCGAGCTGCTTCCCGTACCGCCCGTTATAATCGGCGCAAGTTCTTCGGGATTTTTTACGTACAGACCGCCCGTGCCGAGAGGCCCCATAAGCCCCTTATGCCCCGAAAAGGCTATAAAATCAGCGTCAAGCAGAGCGTTGTCTATTTTTAAAATTCCCGCTGTCTGCGCCGTATCTATCAGTATTTTTATTTTACGGTCATGAGCAATTCTTGAAATTGCCTCTATATTCTGAATCGTTCCGCAGACGTTTGAGGCATGCGAAACTGCTATAAGTTTTGTTTCGGGCGTGATTGCACGCTCTATGTCAAACGGCGATACATATCCCTGTTTGTCAGCCCTGACCGCCGTAAAATTGCCGAGACTGTTTAACGGGCGCAGTACGCTGTTGTGGTCGATTTCCGTTGTAACCGCATGACCGCCGTCAGATAATGTTCCCAAAATCGCAAAATTCAGAGCATATGTCGCATTCGGCGTAAATGCGATGTTCTGTGGTGAGGAAATGTTGAACAGCTCCGATACAATATCCTGTGTTTTTACTATTGCCTTAACCGAAAAAAGGCTTTCTTTATTTATTCCTCTGCCTGCGTTTGCGCTGTGATGTCTGGTAAATTCGTCAAGTGTGCGGTATACGATTTCGGGCTTTACTGCCGAGGTTGCGGCGTTGTCAAGATATATCATAATAAGCACGCTCCCCGTCACGGATTCTTTCAAGGTATTTTTTCTTGACGGTGATTCCGTTATCCTTTGCAATATCATCTATCAAAGATAAGGCTCTGTCGTCACATCTTACCGAATACGAGCAGCCTCCGCCCCGAATTGCGGAGGGGGTATGAACAACGTATGCCGGCAGACCGCTGAGCATTTCGACAGCCTTTGCCATTCTTTCGGCGGAGGTGATTGAGCCTGTCAGAATATACATATTAATCCTCCTATCTGCCGCCGTTTGCGGCGTATAATTATATTTATATATTATGAAGTGATACTGCTTATTGTTAATAAATAAAGGGACTGCATTAATGCAATCCCTTATAAATTTACTTCATGGCGGACGGTATTCCGTCTGCATTTTTATCATACGCAATATTCATTAAAGTGCTGTTTTTGAAATATACGTTCATATCCATGTTGCAGTCCGAATAGTGAACCTTTTGCTTGATACAGTAATTGTATATTTCCTCGATGTCCTTTCTGTCGCTTATAACCGTTACTTTCGATTCCGGATATTCATCTGTATCACCATATGAATATCCGGTGTCCTTGTACGCCTCCGTAAGCTCGATTCTGTCTATATCCGATGCCTTTGCAATTTTATCATAAAAGCCTATCTCTTTTAACAGCTCAATTGTGTTTGTATAATCGTCACGGATATAGTAATCCTCGTTCTGCTCGGGCATTTTGTCTATAGGAACCTCCGAGCCGTCTTGGTATGTTCCCGATGACTTAAATATAACGCTTACTTTGGTGTATTCATCCACTCTGTGAACATATTTTTCGTACTGTGTTTTTACGGTATCTGCTTTTAATGCCGCAATAAATTTATCGACGGTTTCTTGGTCGTTGAACACAGGTCCGTCAATGATTCTCGGGTCGTTTATATATACTTGCATATACTTCTTTTCAACATTGTTCAGAATGGGGAAGAAGCATTTTCTCATGTCCTCCGTAACAAGCAGCGGTTTCATTGCCTCACCGTTGTTTTCAAAGTTTGCAACATAGCTCCTTGTCAGTTTTCTGCCGTTTTTGAGAGTATACTCAAATCTCATCGGCAGCTCGTTATATTCACTGCTGTAGTTCCATTTATCGTTTCTGTTTTCAATTAAATCCGTATGCAGTGCCAGCGCCTTTTCTATGGTGTCGGCATTTGTAATTCCGCTGTCCGTATCGGGGTATACGCGCGTGCCGTTACCTGTTGTGTAATAGCCGTAATTTTCATTAATGCCTATAAGATTAACCGACACAGACTCAATATCCCCGGGCTTCGGTATACGTCTTTCATATCCTGACAAATCAGCCGCAAACGCAAGCTTTAATAACCCTACCGCAACACAGAACAAAATCACCGGCTTATATGCCTTTGTAATCCGCAAGCTCTTTTTAACAATCATTTCCGCAATAATGATTCCTATAATACCGAACGGAATAAGCAGTAAAATATTTTTGTTGTTAAACAGACTGCTTAAATATCCGTAGCCCGCAGCGCCTGCGCATATAGCCACTCCGTACGTAAATACATAGCGCAGCTTGGGGAATGCGACAACCTCACCGTTGTTTTCAAGCTTTCTGATTTTGTAAAGCCACATTGCAGCGGCTAAAAATACCGCAATAAATATCATGTATTTCAGAATATTTAACGGCTGAGCGCACATATCGGAGGGTACAACATATATGAATTGACTTATTTTGCTTGAGGATACATCATAGCCGTATATATTCTGGCGGCAGAAAAACTGTACGAAAGCCTCGGCGCATGCAGGCAAGACCGCAAATATACCCGTAAAAATGATTGCCGCAACGCTGTTTCCCGTTATCATTGTAACGACAACCGCAAGCGAAAAGGCAACAAGCGAGTATAATAACGTCAAACCCGAATAAATGAACAGATGGTTTATAAGAAAGCTTTTTGCAACGTCCGCATTCATTCGGAACAGTACAAATACCGCAAAATTTATGACAAGAGGCGCAGCCGTAAGAATTATTCCGCTGAGCAGATGCGAGAAGAAAAATGTTTCTCTCCTTACGGGCAGCCCGTGCAGACACGCACATGCCTTTGACGAATTCAGATACGAAAACAGCAGAACGCCGAGTATTGCCGAATATATTATCGCAAACACAACGGACGGAATACTGTTGTTATACAAACCCGAATAGATATAATTGTCGCTTATTTCGGTTTTGCTGCCGTATTCTATTACATCATATATATACGGAAGCGCAAACACAACAAGTACGGTCAGGGTATTCAGCACCGAAACCCACCAGAAACGCTTGAAATCTGATTTTATAACGCTTTTATTAAATAATGATATTTTCAAATTCATATCCCATACCTCCCAATTCATAAATAAATACTTCTTCAAGCGTAAGCGGAAGAATATCGCATATTAACGGATTTTCCTGCATTATGGTATTTGTTATTTTTGCCGAATCGCCCTTGACAATCATCATGTATACGCTGCCGAACTGCTCCTTGTGAAGAATTTCAAGGGAATTATCAAGCGTTTCGGGGAATTTATCCGCAAATGCCGTCTGAATTTTATGTATATTTCCCTTAACGTCGTCAAGCGCCTTTTCAAGCACGATTTTCCCGTTGTGCATAATTCCGACATGGTCGCATACGTCCTCCAGCTCACGCAGATTGTGGCTCGATACAAGGACTGTCATATTTCTTTCCGCAACATCCTGTAACATAAGCCGCCATACGTTACGGCGCATTACGGGGTCAAGTCCGTCCACAGGCTCGTCAAGCAGCATGATTTTCGGCATGGCGCATATTGACAGCCAGAACGCAACCTGCTTTTGCATACCCTTTGACAAGCGTCTTACTCTGCGTGAAACGTCAATTTTGAATATGCTTTTCAGACTTTCAAACCTTTCCCAATTCCAGTTCGGGTATATCTGCGAATAATATTTCGCCGTTTCAAGAATGGAATATGTCGAGAAGAAAAATAAGTCGTCGCTTATCAAAGTCATATCCTTTTTTATATTATTGTTTTCAAATACGCCCTCACCGTTGATTTTTATATCGCCCGAATCCTGCGTATATATTCCGGCGAGGTGTTTGATTATTGTTGTTTTACCTGCTCCGTTCGGTCCTATAAGACCGTAAACCGAACTCTCCTCAACATGGAGATTCATATTGTCGAGAGCCTTAAAGCCGCCGAATGTTTTTACTAAGCTGTTTACTTGTATCATTTATTATCCCCCTTTTCATAGACATTTTTCATGCGGTGTTCCGCTTCGGTTCGGCTTATGCCGCAGAACATCATTTCTTTTATTATAGCGTCAAATCTTTCAAACAGCTCTGACTGCTCCGTATTTTCAGCAACTGCCGACCTCGGCATTACAAAGCTTCCGCTTGCACGCCGTGAATAAATATAGCCCTCGTTTTCCAAATCCTTGTACGCCTTTTGAATCGTATTTGGATTTATTGCAAGAGATGAGGCAAGTTCTCTGACAGACGGGATTTTTTCATTTTCACCGAGTGCGCCGCTGATGATAAGCTCTTTGAGCTTTTCTTTGATTTGCTCATACAGCGGACGGTGGTCGCTGAAATCCAACTGTATCATAATATCCGCTCCTTTCTGTATTAACTGTACTAATACATATAATACAGTATAAAATTGGATTTGTCAATACCTTTTTTTAAAATTAATAAAAGTAACAATAATCTGTTGTATTTTTCATGCATTTTTTTGTATTTTTCACTTTTTTTAAATATATTCCGTTGACAAAATATATTGCAGATAATATAATGTTGTGGAATTTAAGAAAAGAGGAAAAAATAATGGGATATTTACTTGTGGCAATATCGGTTTTATCCGGCTCGGTAAAGGGCTACTGCGGAAAACGCACGAGCGATTATGTAAGCGAATACAAGGACGCAATGCTTGCAAATACGGTAAGAATGGGATTTTGTATTCTTATCGGGTTCTTTATGGTTCTGCTGCAAAGCGGAGCGGCGGCATTTAAAATAGATACGTCCGTTTTGATAATAACACTGATTTCGGGAATATCCACGTCCGTGTTTGTTGTGTCGTGGCTGATTTCGGTAAAGAAAGGCGCTTATATGATGCTTGACGTGTTCTGCATGATGAGCGTTGTTATTCCGCTTATTGGCGGATATATAAAATTCGGCGAAGTTGTAAAACCCACGCAGTGGCTCGGACTTGCGGTTCTGCTTGCGGCGGTGTTTATAATGTGCTCGTATAATAACAGCATAAAAACAAAAATGACGCTGCCGTCATTTCTTCTGCTGCTTGTATGCGGAGCGTCGGGAGGATTTACCGATTTTTCACAGAAGCTTTTTGTAAAGCTTGCGCAGGACGTTCCCATAGCCGTATTTAATTTTTATACATATATATTTTCGGCGGTATCTCTGCTTATATGCTTTATTGTATTTAATAATAAAAGCAGTGAAAAAGCGTCGTTTAATAAAAGCATAAAGCCGATATTCGGGTATGTTCTGGTTATGTCGGCGTGTCTGTTTATAAATTCGTATTTCAAAACAGCCGCCGCAAATTATCTTCCTGCGGCGAAATTATATCCGCTGTTTCAGGGCAGTGCGCTGACTATGTCAACAATAATGTCGGCTGTGTTTTTCAATGAACGGCTGAATGTAAAATGTATTGTGGGAATAATAATTTCATTTATTGCTCTGATAATAATAAATGTGCTGTAAAAATTACAGCACATTTTATTTATTCTTCGTCCGGCATATCCCAGTTGTGATATACGTTCTGAACATCGTCGTTATCTTCAAGCATATCAAGCATTTTCTGCATTTGCGTGATTTGAGCCTCGTCCGTAAGCTCCGTCATAGTCTGCGGAATCATGCTTACCTCGGCTGACGCAAGCGTGTACTTGCCCTCAAGAGACTCTCTTACCGCACCCAAATCGTTCGGGGCGGTCGTTATTTCAATAACTCCGTTTTCAATCGAAATATCCTCCGCGCCTGCTTCAAGCGCATCCATTGTTATTTCGTCCTCATCAATTTCGCTGTCCTCGTCCTCAATGACGATAACGCCTTTTTTATCAAACATAAACGATACACAGCCATTCTGTCCCATATTGCCGCCGAATTTATCGAAAGCGTGACGAACGTCCGCCGCTGTTCTGTTTCTGTTGTCGGTCAGTGCGTCAACGATAAGCGCAACGCCGTTGGGACCGTAGCCTTCGTATGTGATGCTCTCGTAGTTATCACCTTCGGTTGAGCCTGCCGCTTTTTTTATTGTACGGTTTATATTGTCATTGGGCATATTGTTTGCACGAGCCTTTGCAATAACGTCTTTAAGGCTTGAATTATTGTCGGGGTCGGGACCGCCCGCTTTTACCGCAACTATAATTTCACGTGCAATTTTTGTAAATATTTTTGCTCTCTGAGCGTCGTTTGCGCCTTTTTTACGCTTAATCGTACTCCATTTTGAATGTCCTGACATAATAACCTCCATTCCGCCGTCCTGCATCGGCACAAATTGTAATGAAAATCTCTTATCGGCAGGGCAAAGAATGATAAGAGATTATTGCGCCCATGTGCGTTTCTGAAATTTAGCACGGGCAGTCAAATCCTGTTTTAATAAATAAAATAGGGCTGTTGCATTTAGCGCAGAGCGTTCAAGTAATTGAACTACGCACGGAATTAACCCTCGGCGTACCGATGTACGCCATCGGGCAGGGTAAAAAGCGTTTTACTTAATTCCGTGTGTTCTGCATCTAAAGCCAATCAGCCCCAAAGGGGTTGCTGTGCCAACACAGCAACCCCCATTGAATTCTCAAATTAAAGCCGAATTAATCCTCAACTTTTATAACTTCCTTGCCGTTATAATATCCGCAAGATTTACAAACTTTATGAGGCATCTTAAATTCGTGACACTGTGGGCATTCCACCATGTTAGGCGCTGTAAGCTTCCAATTGGCACGTCTTTTATTTCTTCTGGCTTTCGATACTTTACCCTTAGGTACTGCCATTTGTTACACCTCCATAAAATAATAAACTCTAATCTTCCTTGTTCATGATGTCGACCAAGGCCGCCCAACGGGGGTCTATATCATCATTTCCGCAGTTACATTCTTCATCGTTCAGATTACAGCCGCATTTGGGACAAAGCCCCTTACAGTCCTCACTGCATAAATGCTTGCCGTTTTCGTTCATGAAAAAGCCGTTAAGGATAATGCCGTCAATTTCAACCTCGCCGCCCTTAAAATAATAAACGTCCTCGTTATCATTCTGAGCGCCGTCATCGCCTTGCATCAGGTTTTCGTCTGCGACGAATTTCAAGGCTGCGTCAATCTCTTTGCCGCATCTCGCACACTGAGTGTTAAAGGTAGAAGCACACTCTGCCGTGAACGTGAGTGACTTTCCGTTGTTTTTGATGACTCCCTTTACCGTAATCGGGGAAGTGAACTTATATGTTCCTCCGAGAAATTCGGTTTCATTAAAATCCACGCTGCAATCAACGTCGATTTTGCCGCCGATTTCCTTTAAAATGCTTGATACATCAATAATCATTTTGGCTCCTTAGTCCGCATCGGTATCAATAGAGTTAAATTACTTTAATTCTACTTTAGCTCCGGCCTCTTCAAGCTCAGCCTTCATCTTTTCAGCCTCTTCCTTAGCTACAGCTTCCTTAATTGTACCCGGTGCACCGTCAACAAGAGCCTTAGCTTCTTTCAGACCAAGACCTGTGATACCTCTTACAACCTTGATAACGTTAAGCTTTGAAGCACCTGCGTCTGCAAGGATTACGTCAAACTCTGACTTCTCCTCAGCAGCGTCAGCTCCGCCTGCAACAGCGCCTGCAACCATAACAGGAGCGGCTGCGCTTACGCCAAACTCATCTTCCATCATTTTTACCAATTCAGCAACTTCCAATAACTTTAATTCCTTGATTGAATCAAGAATTGCATTCAAATCTGCCATTTTAATTTCCTCCTAATTTAATAAATTTTTTAATCTGTTCCGCATTATTCAGCGGGTGTTTCTGCCGGAGCTTCCTCTGCGGGAGCTTCTTCAGCAGGTGCAGTCTCCTCTGCGGGAGCCGCCTCATTTGCTTTCTTAGCTATAAGCTCTGAGATTTCCTCGCCGCCGTCTGCAATAGTTTGCAGCAAACGTGCAAGATTTGATATAGGTGCATTCAAGCTGCCCAACATCTTTGCAATCAATGTCTCCTTGTTCGGTGTAGCCGCAAGTTTCTTGATTTCGTCCAATGAAACAACAGCGCCGTCCATGAAGCCCGACTTGATTTCAAGCTTTTCGTTATCCTTTGCGAAATCCGCAAGAACCTTTGCCGGAGCAACTGCGTCGTCCTCTGACAATGCGATAGCCGTAGGACCGTGAAGAGCCTCTTCAAGACCTTCGATACCTGCCTGCTCCGCAGCTCTTCCGAGAAGTGTGTTTTTAATAACGAAATACTTTACGTTAGCCTCTCTAAGCTTATTACGAAGTGTTGTGTCTTCCTCAACGGTAAGACCTCTGTAGTCAACAAGAACTCCTGTCTCGGCAGCCTTTAAAATTTCGGCAACCTCGGCAACCTGAGCCTTTTTTGACTCCAATACCTTTTCGCTTGGCATAAATTTCACCTCTTTCAGAAATTACTCATTGAATGCCGTTTCTATAAAATAGAAAAGACCTCCTGCCGCAGACGGCAAAAGGTCGTAGTAATCTTACATAATACTACCCTCGGCGGGACTTACGCATTTACGCTGCCGGCTGTCTACGGATTCAACTATAATATATTACCATATATTTATTTGTTTGTCAATGCTTTTTTCTTATTTTGTTAAAACAACCGCAAAAACCGTACTTGATAATCGGCTTTTCTATGCAGTATGTACTGAATACGGCGGCTGTCAGGCTTATAAAAAAGCTTAAAAACATGAAAATAACCATAGCACGCTTATCGTTCATAACGGGATTTGCCGATGTGTACGGAATGTTCAGTCTGCGCAGTGCGATGTGTATATTCTGATGCCACAGATAAAAGCTGTAGGAAATGCCCGACAAAAACCGAAAAAGTCCGTTGCCCCAAAAGCTCTGCCATGCTTTAACGGAATATGACGCCGAGTATATGAACACGGCAAACAGTCCCGACAAAATTGTTCTGTATAAAAGACGGTGATACGAGGACGAGTCCTGACCCTTGATATATGCACGTCCGAGCCACAGCACATACAGATAAATTCCCGCAATACATAAAACCGAAACAGCTGTCAGTATAAAACGGGATTTATTTATATAAGGCATTTTATGGCGTGTGTATACGACCGCATATGCCGACAGCATACCCCAGCCGAAAATATCAATATAAAGGAGTGGATTTGCCATTGTAAGTATCGTTACCCCCGGTGCGGAGGCGGCAATAAGGCGCAGTGACTGGGAAAATATCAGCATTGCCGAAAACGTTAAAACGGGCTTTCTTTTAAATAATTCGGCAATCAGCGGAAAAAATACATAAAATGCGGTTTCTATGCCGAGCGTCCATGCGGTTGATATTGTACTGCCGAGAGTGTCGGCATTATATATATGAAGAAATAGCGCATGAGAGCCGAAATGACGTATTAAATCCATAGGATTTTTCGGATTGTAATTCCCGAACGACAGGACGGGGAAAATCATCAGCAGTATAAGCATGAAATAATATGACGGCAGTATACGGCGCATTCGCTTTATATAGAATTGCTTTAGCGGAGTGCGCTTGACCTCACCGAACATATTTCGGGCAATGGGGTAGAACAGGCAAAAGCCGCTCATAACAAAAAAAGCGTCAATGGCTATGTAGCCGTGCCGCTGGAGCGGTTCAAGGCTGATAAGTCTGCCGCCGATATGAAAATTTGCCGAAAGCCATGTCTGCTGCCAGTCGTGAAAAAAGAAGATGAGCAGCATACAAACGGCACGCAGTCCGTCAAGAACGGGGAGGTAGCCGTCAGTTTGAGTTGTTTTCATAATGTTTCTCCATAAAATATGTTAATATAAGCATCAAAATTATTGCAACAAGAACCGATACCAGACTTTTCGGTATTCTGCCGCACATATGAAATACCGATAACAGAAAATCCATAAAAATCTCCTCTTATATCAAAGGGGGCAGTCCGCCCCCTTTATGAAATTTATCTGTCCTTATAAAACGCCTTGTATGCTCTGTAAGCCATATATACGTCCGTCTTTGCCGTAACCTCAAACGGTGCGTGCATCGAAAGCACCGATACGCCGCAGTCGATAACGTCCATGTTCAGATTTGCAACGTACTGCGCAATGGTTCCGCCGCCGCCGATGTCGACCTTGCCAAGCTCGCCCGTCTGCCACACAACTCCGTTGTCTGCCATAATTTTTGCAAGCTGACTTACAAATTCCGCATTTGCGTCCGATGAACCCGATTTTCCTCTTGCGCCCGTAAACTTCGTCAAAACAACTCCGCAGTTGCAGAATGACGCATTCATTTTTTCCGAAACGCTCTCATAGTTCGGGTCAACTCCCGAATTTACGTCCGACGACATACAAGCCGAATTTCTGATTACTTCATTATACGCCGTAACCGAACAGCTTCCCGTCATCTTCTCTATAACCTCGGCAACAACCATTTCAAAAAATGCGCTCTTCATTCCGGTATTGCCCATTGAGCCGATTTCTTCTTTATCGACAAGTATTGCCATAGCTGTCTTTTTCGGTGTGTCAATGTCGAGAATACCCTTTAATGTGGTGTATGCGCATACTCTGTCGTCCTGACCGTATGAACCGATAAAGCTTTCGTCCAAGCCGACATTTTTTGCCTTGAATGACGGAACAACTTCTATTTCGGCAGTCTGGAAATCACTCTCTTTCATGCCGTAATCCTTATTAAGTTTTTTCAGTATCGCAAATTTAACTCTTTCCTTAACATCGTCCGACTTAACGGGGCAGCCGCCGACAAGTATGTTTAAGCTTTCGCCTGAAATACCCTCCGACATCTTCTTTGACATCTGCTCCTGTGCGAGGTGCGGCAGCAAATCCGTAACGCAGAATACGGGGTCGTCCTCTTTTTCGCCTATATTTATTTCAATTTCCTTGCCGTCGTGCGTATATACAACGCCGTGCATTGAAAGAGGTATGGTCGTCCATTGATACTTCTTGATTCCGCCGTAGTAATGCGTTTTCAAAAGCGCCATGTCCGTATTTTCATATAACGGATTTTGCTTTAAATCAAGTCTTGGCGAGTCTATGTGCGCACCGACAAGATTAATGCCTTTTGAAATATCCTCCGAACCGATAACGGCAAGCAGAATATTTTTTCTGCGGTTTATTGTGTAAACCTTATCGCCTGTTTTGAGTGTATCAAACGATGAAAGCGGTTTAAATCCGTGCTCCTCCGCCATACGTATGCTTTCCTTTACACATTCGCGCTCGGTCTTTCCGAAATCCAAAAATTGTCTGTATTCATCGCATAATTCGTTCATTTCCTTTGTTTCGTCCTCGGAAATTACGTCATATACGTTTTTCCTTATATAGCTTAAATCTTCAAACAGTTCTTTATCTGTCAAAATAATCAATCCTTTCTTATACATTATTCACATTTATTATACCACATTATCAAAAATTAGTCCACAATTTTTATAAATTTAATAAAGTTTATACAAATTTATTGATAAAAAGGTAACGGTGTGATATAATATGTATATTATGTATAATTTAGAAGTAAAATTCGATAATAACAATATTATACTTGAAAATGCGTCTGATTTTGATTTGCGCCATATATTCGACTGCGGTCAGTGTTTCAGATTTGACAGGGAGTCCGATGATACATATTTCGGCGTTGCGTTCGGCAGAGCGCTCAGAATTTCCCAAAAGGACGGAATTGTTACGCTTTATGATACGTCTGAGGAGGATTTTAAAAATATCTGGTACGATTTTTTCGATTTGGGCTGTGATTACGGCGAGCTGAAAAAGCGGCTTGCTTCGGACGGTTACATGAAACAGGCGGTGGAATACGGCAGCGGAATCAGAATTTTGCGGCAGGATTTGTGGGAAACGGTTATATCGTTTATAATTTCGGCGAGCAACAATATTCCGAGAATAAAGGGAATCGTTGAGCGGCTCTGTCAAAATTTCGGCGAAAGAATAAGCTATATGGGCGGCGAATATTATTCGTTCCCGACTGCCGAAAGACTTGCGCAGCTTACAAAGGAGGAGCTGTCTGTTATCCGTGCCGGATTTCGGGACAAGTACATACTTGACGCCGCAAGGAAAATTGCGGACGGAGAAATATCGCTTGATTATATAAGCAGTCTGCCCACGCATGAGGCAAAGGCGGAGCTTATGAAAATAAGCGGAGTGGGGAATAAGGTTTCCGATTGTATACTGCTGTTCGGACTGCACCGTGCCGACTCGTTTCCGGTGGACGTATGGATAAAGCGTATTATGGAATATTGCTATTTCGGGAAGGAAGTCTCAATTAAAGAGGTTTCCGCATTTGCCGAAAAGAAATTCGGAGAGCTGGGCGGATTTGCACAGCAATATCTGTTTTTCTGGGCAAGAGATAACAAAATCGGAACGGGAGGATAGGCAATGCTTTTGGATTTAAACAGAGCTGCGGCGTGTATATGCCCGTATTGCTCGGCAGGCTTTAAAGAGCCGCTGTCGATTTTTGACTTTTCTGGCAAAACGGCGCTTGCCGTAACCTGTCCGAATGAGAACTGCGGCGAACGCTGTGCGGTTATAACGCCGAAAAACAAAAAATACAGGATTGATGTGGAATGTCCGATTTGTACGGGCAGTCATTCCTATTATATTCCCGAAAAGGATATACACAGTAAAAAGCTTATAAAGCTTAAATGCCCCGAATCGGGTATGGACGTTTTCTTTTTCGGAGAAGATGAAAAGGTTGACAAGTCTTTCAGAGACGCTCTTGCCGAATTTAAGGAGCTGGCGGAGGAATGTATGGGCGAGGATACGTATGATGAAACGATGTACGCCATACTTGAACGTCTGGAATATCTTGAGGGCAGAGGCAGGGTGAAATGCTCGTGCGGAAACAGGGCGGTAAGATTCAGCCTTGAGGAGGACGCAATCATACTGCGCTGTGAAAAATGCGGAAAGCTTAAGCTTTTGACGTTTGACGAGCAGACGCTGGCTGAGCTGAAAGGCTCGGAGGAAATTATATTAAAGTAGTCAGTAAAATAATATAAATTATTATTTTCACATAAATTTTAAGGAGGAAATTAAAATGTTAGTTTCAGCAACAGAAATGCTAAAAAAAGCAGTAGAGGGTAAATATGCGGTAGGTCAGTTCAATATCAATAACCTTGAATGGACAAAGGCTATACTTGCAACGGCTCAGGAAAACAACTCGCCGGTTATTCTCGGTGTGTCGGAGGGCGCAGGTAAGTATATGACCGGCTTCAAGACAGTTGCGGCTATGGTAAAGGCTATGATAGAGGAAATGAATATTACTGTTCCCGTAGCGCTTCATCTTGACCACGGCACATACGAAGGCTGCTATAAATGTATAAAAGCAGGTTTTTCGTCAATCATGTTTGACGGTTCGCACTTCCCGATTGATGAGAACGTAGCAAAGACAACGGAGCTTGTTCACGTTGCTCACGGTCTGGGTCTTTCAATCGAGGCAGAGGTTGGTTCAATCGGAGGCGAAGAGGACGGCGTTATAGGCGCAGGCGAAATTGCCGACCCGAACGAATGTAAGAGAATTGCTGATTTGGGAGTTGACTTCCTTGCGGCAGGTATCGGCAATATCCACGGTAAATATCCTGCAAACTGGGCAGGTCTTGACTTTGACGCACTTGCAAAAATCAAAGAGCTTGTAGGAGATATGCCGCTTGTTCTTCACGGCGGAACAGGTATTCCCGAGGATATGATTAAGACTGCAATATCACTCGGCGTTGCAAAGATTAACGTTAATACAGAGTGTCAGCTTTACTTCCAGGAGGCTACAAGAAAGTATATCGAAGCAGGCAAAGACCTTGAGGGCAAGGGCTTTGACCCGAGAAAGCTTTTGGCTCCGGGTTCGGAAGCAATCAAGACCATTGTTAAGGAAAAAATGGAGCTTTTCGGTTCGATAAACAAGGCTTAATTATATGTATAAAAACACACCCCTTGTCATATTATGATAAGGGGTGTTTCTATGTTCAGAAAAGTTATTTCGGCAATGGCGGTAATATGCCTTTATGCGGCGGTACTGAATATTCTGCTCGGGGGTGCGTCGGGCGACATGAGCGTTATGTCGGATTCCGCCGCCGTAAAACTGCCTGTCGTTATGTATCACAGTATTTTAAAAGATACGGAGAAATCGGGAAAGTACGTTGTCACTCCCGATACGCTCGATTCGGATATAAAATATTTACATTCAATGGGCTATACCACAATATCGGCGGCACAGCTTATAGATTATGTGGAAAACAACGAGCCGCTGCCCGAAAAGCCTGTAATGCTGACATTTGACGACGGCTGTTACAATAATTTGTTTTATGCCGTGCCTATTCTCAAAGACAATAACGCAAGAGGAATTTTCAGCGTTGTCGGCAAATATACCGACGATTATACGGAATCCGATGAGGTCAATCCCAATTACAGCTATCTGCGGTGGCAGGATGTGTACGAAATGTATGTCAGCGAAAACTGTGAAATAGGAAATCATTCTTATAATTTTCACAGCAATGATGGCGGCAGAGACGGATCAAAAAAGAGAAAGGGCGAAAATCCCGAAGAATACAAGCATATATTTGCGGAGGATGCGGAAAAATTTCAGGAGGAATGTTATGAGCACTGCGGCTTCCGTCCTGTAATATATACGTATCCGTACGGCTCGTATTCGGAGGAAAGCTTTGAAATTTTAAAGGAAATGGGAATAAAGGTGACACTCTCATGCGAGGAGGGAATAAATCAAATAACGCATGACAGCGAATGTATGTACCTTCTTAAACGCTATAACCGTCCGTCATTTATAAGCAGTGAAGATTTCTTTAAAGAAATGCTTGACAGAGAGTAGCTTTTGTAGTAGAATAAGCCTATAATAAATATAGGAAAAAGAACTATGGGAAAGCTATATAATAATATAATTTTTGATAATAAATCCGGTATTTCCGATCCGCAGGACGTACCGTATCTTAAAGAGCCGCCCGAGGTTATAGATGTGACTGTCGGAAGGCAGCTTTTTGCAGATGATTTTCTGATAGCCGAAACGGAGTTAAAGCCCGAATATCACAAGGCAAAGAAATATGAGGGCAATCCTGTATTTTATGCCGAAACGGATTGGGAAAAGGAAACGCTGCCGTGTGCGTGTCCCAAAAGCGGCGGAGTATGGTATGACGAGCAGGATAAAATATTTAAAATGTGGTATGAGGGAAGCTGGCTTAAGAATATGTGTTATGCCGAGTCAAAGGACGGTATAAACTGGGAGCGTCCGAAACTCAACGGCGACGGTACAAATATTATTCTGCCGTATGATAATTTTGATGATGAAAAGCTTGAATTTCATGATATTAAATATCTGCGTCCCGATTCTACAACGGTGTTTATTGACTACGATTGCCCCAAAGAAGAAAAGTACGAGCTTTTTTTAAGAGGACCGGGAGGGTGTTTCCCGGGGATAGTCGCAGTCAGTGCCGACGGAATAAATTTTAAAAGATTTGCAAAAACGGGCGATGTTTTTGACAGAACAACGATTTTTTACAACCCCTTCAGAAAAAAATGGGTGTACAGCATAAGAAAATTATCAACGCACAGCACAAATGGTTATTACAGAACAAGAGATTATGCGGAATGTGACGATTTGATTAAGGGCGCCGCATGGAAAGAGAAAGACGTACATAACTGGCTGCGATGCGACGAGCTTGATTTGCCGATGCCGTATATCCGTGAAACGCCCGAAATATATAATGCCGACTGCGTTGGCTACGAAAGTATAATGCTGGGGATGTTCCAGATACTGTACGGACCGTCAAACGAAGTCTGCGAAGAATACGGAGTGCCGAAAATTACGGAGCTTATACCGATGTACAGCCGTGACGGATATAATTTTTCACGTCCGTGCAGAGAAAGCATTATAAATGCTTCGATGTACAAGGGCGCATGGGACAGAGGATATGTTCAGTCTGTAGGCGGTACGCTTATTATACACGGCGATGAGCTTTGGATTTATTACATTGGATTTGGCGGAGATGAAAATTTGAAACTGGAGAAGGCGTGGACTCGTAACGGAATGTATGCAAACGGTGCGACGGGGCTTGCAAAATTACGGCGTGACGGATTTGTTTCTATGAATGGTGACGGTATGCTTACAACGCGAAAGCTGACGTTTAAAAACAAAGCGGATTTATATGTAAATATTGACGGCAAAATTTCGGCTGAAATCTTATCCGATGACGGAACGGTTCTTGCAAAGTCCGATACATTCAGCGGAAATAGCACAAAGGCAAGGCTTAATTTTGACGGGCTTGATATAAAAAGCTTAAACGGTAAGGTTATCAGACTGAAATTCAACGTCAGCGGCAAGCTTTATTCCTTTGGATTTGCGGATATAAACGGCGATTTCGGCGGAGCGCACGCCGCAGGCTGTTATGAAGTATAAATGGAGTGACGGTTATGGAACTGCAATTAATGGAGCTGCAAAGAAGAGCCGAATATGACGAGGAATTAAGAAAAGAACTGCTTGAAACGAGAAAGGCAAAAGAGCCTGTAAAGGCGTTCTGCGATAAATGTGCGGAGCTGGGGTATGATAAAATAACGCCGTATGCACTTGCGACCGAGGGCGAGGCGTTCTGTGCCGCAATGCTGCGTAGCGTGAACGGCGGCGGTGTTGAGGCACCCGACGGCTGGGACGATTTTTATGAGATGTTTTTCAGTGCGATTATGAAATAAAAAAGGGGATAGGAAAAATGTTTCAGAACGGACAAACCGAACCCGACGGCGTACATGGGTACCGGGTCGCATGGGCAAGCAGCAGGCTTTTGCCTGCGACCAGCCTCACGAGAGGTTCGGTTTGTTCGCAGCAAAAAGGCATAATCGGATAAAATACGATTTTTTAATGTGCTCTATTCTTCATAAGCGTGCCTTTTTGCGGTCGGGACTTTTTTTACATCCCCTTTTTATAAAAGCTTTTGGATTTCCTTATATATTCTTTCGGCAATAGCTTTCATGCCCTTGTCACCGGGGTGATTCTGTATTCCCTCATCTTCGTATTTTCCGATAGCTTTCATTTCGTCAAGCTCACCGAGGTCGCCCAGATATACAAAATTTCCGCCGTATTTTTCCGTACTTAGCGTTTGAAGCGTTTCATCTCCCGGGTGTTTCCAGAATGAAGAGGTTACGATAATTTTTGCATTTTCATTTTTTCCGAAATAGCTTACCATTTCATTATATGTTTTTACAAACGGGGCTTTTTCAAAGCTTTTTGACGAACAGTTTTCTATTACTCTCATAACAATTATATCAGCCGAAAAATCTCTTGCCTGTTTATATTCCGAATCTATCTGAGCAATATCGGGAGCGTTTTTGTATTGACATTCCCAGCCCGACGCCTGACATACGCACACATCGGATTTTATTTTATCCTTGCAGAGCATTTCTATTACCTGATGCACATAATCGTTTTTTTCGGCGCTTGCCGCCATTCCCCAGCGATGAAACCAACCTGTGTCCTCGCGAATGTCATGAAATGTAATCGAATTTCCCACAAAAAGAATTTTCACGCCCCCGTTATCGCTGTGAGGAAAGAAAACCTTTTGCTGCGTCTGATTTTTTGCCGATACCGTATTTTTATCTATCTGATTCATATTATACACCGCTTTCTTATTTAATGTATTAAATATAGCACAGACCCTGCGGCGTGTCAACGGCAGTTCGGCAAAAAGGTCAAAATCCGCACCAATATGGACAAAAAAGAGGTTATTGCATTGCCGCAATAACCTCAAATAATATTAATCTGCCAGAATATAAACCACGCAGTCACGCACGCCGAACTGATTAACCTCGGACACCGTACCCTCATAGCACAAATCTATTTTGTTGCCCTTTATTGAACCGCCTGTGTCCTCAGCGCTTGCTATGCCGTATGTCCATGAGCCGTCCGCCGCCGCAACGTATACCTTTGAGCCTAACGGCATAACGCTCGGGTCAACCGCAACTATTCCGTGACCAAGCTTGTTTCCCATTGCCGATACGGTATATCCGCCGTTTTCCGACGGGTGAGTTGAATATGCGGTTGCTCTCATAGTAATCTTTTTTGAATATCTGTGACCGGCTATTGTATTTCCGTTTTCCGAAGCCGCCGCTCCCGATGAACTCAAATCCTGAACCGTTTTTGCAGGCTCGGATTTTTTTGTGCCTTTCAGAATTACTTTATTCTGCGGTGCGTCCGTTATATCCTCGGAAACCAGCTCTCTGCTGACCTCTGCGCCGTCCTTTGCAATAACCTTATATGTAAGAGTTTTTACTCCCTCAACACCCTCGGTTTTAACCTTTGTTTCACCCTCGGGCAAGGTATCGTCCTCGTCATATTCCGTTTCAAACGGTACGGATTCGGTCTGTATGTCATATTGTTCGTCAACCGAAACGACTTCAATTCTGTCTCCGTCCGCCGTTATTTCGTCCAAATCGCCTACTGCGATTCCTGCCTCTTGAAGAGCCGCCTTGGCGTCCGCCTTTGTTACCGAAACAACCTGTTCTCCGTCCTTTGTCTTTACCGTTACGGGCTTTCCTCTTGTTATAACAACATCAGTGTCCTCTGTTATATCCGATTCAATCGGAAGATTTACCTTGTCATATTCCGAAACGCTTACGCCGTTATCCTCAAGAATTTTTTCAAGACTGTTTGTGTGAGTCTTGATAACGGTTGTATCGTTCTGACCCGTAAATTCATTTATTTCCGTAAGCTTTATTTCGTTGGCGCTTGCCGTATATACAAAGCCGAGTGAGCTTACCGCTACCGCTGCGATTGTAACAACCGCTGCCGCCTTGTGTCTTGCCTGCTGAAGTTTTTTCTGTTTTCTGCGTTTTCTTATATTGTCTATCAACAATTGTTTTTGCTTATCCATTATATAATATCCGCCCTTTCCGTCTTTTGAACTTCTAAAACAGTATACTATAAAAATATTACATTGTCAAGTCTTTTATTACAACTTTGTTACAAAATGATTTCAAAAACGTAATTTTTGTGTAATTTGTTGGATTTTAGCGTGCGATTTTCCTGACCGTATGTAAAAATTATCGTATAAAATTTTGCAAATTCGGAAAAAATTGTATATAGATTTCAAAAAAACATTGCGAAAGGAATAAAGCTAAATGAAAGATATTACAAAAAAGGTAGTGATTTTAAATAATTTCTCATCACCGTATATAAGTGAGGCAATAATCGTATTAAGAGAGTATAACCCAAAGCTTGAAGGGAAAATAATTGCCGATGCGGAAAAGATAGTTTCTGATTATATAGAGCAAAATACCGTAAAAATTCCGAAAAAAATGCGGCAGACTGCGCCTGCCGCAAAGAAAATCAAGCGTAAAAACAGACCGCATATAACGGTTCCCGTACTGTTTGCGCTTGCGGCGCTTGCCGTTGCCGGGATTTATCTGCATTTTACAAGCTGAAATTTTTATCCATATATTCAATCTGCCCTTTATATGTTGACGCAGATGACGACGTTGTGCTGTACGTGAAATCGTAATACACAATTTTATTGTTTACGATAACGGCTTTTCGGTGGCATATAATATCGTTTTCCGATGTTTCCACTATATACCAGCCGTTGCCGGCTCTCGAATAGCTTACCTTGCCTGTTTGGGAATTTGTATATTCCGTCATAAGCTGCTTTGCTTGGAGTGATGACGCACTTTCCTCTCCGACAATAATCGATGCGCCGCCGCTGTTGTCGTAAACGTTAAGCTTTTCATTTCCGTTTACCCTTTGCTTTTCAAACGTTGCGGGATATTGAACGGTCAGCGAGTCTCCGCAGTCAAACACACGATACCCGTCCGAATTTATTTCGCCCGTCAGCGCATAAGCCGTAGCAGTGGGTACCGGTGTAACTTTATTGCCGTTCTTATCGGTAGGCTCGGGGGTGGCTGCCGGAACGCTCGTTGCGTTCATCTCAACCGAGCCGTCCTTGGTGCGCCATATTTCATTCTGTGATTTATCGATTGTAACCTTATATGCTATAACGGCAATTATCAGTATGCAGAACAATATTATGAACGCAGCCGATAAAATATTCATATGCCGTTTATTTATTCTTTTTTTCTTTGTTTCTTTTTTCTGAAGCTTTTCCTTGCGGTTTAACCGTTCCTGTTTTAATTCCTTTATTTCAATCTCGCGTGCCTCTCTGCTGTCTTTTTTGCTTTGATTAACCGAAAGACCGCAGCGGTCGCAGTACCTCATTCCGTCTTTAAGCTTCCTGCCGCATTTTTTGCAATACATTGACGAAACCTCACTTTATATTTTTCTACATATATATTATCATAAAAATTGTCTGTTGGCAATAGTCTAAAATATTACAATTTTGTGTCGCATTGTAAATTTGTCTTAATATTTACAAAAAATTACATAATATTATACTATATTAACGATAAGATTTTAAAAAATTTATGAAAAATAAAGCTTGAAATAAATAATAATTTTTGATATAATAAATTAATATTATTGTTTGCAGGAGAATAGGAGTATGATTTATTTTAGAAAATTTCTGGATATGTTTTTTTTAAGCATGGTTCCGTCTATAATATCTTTTACATGTATGTGGAGGCTTATGGGCTACGGTACATGGGTGACGACGTGTATCATATCGACAATTATATTTTATTTCGGTACGGTTCTTCTGCTCCGCAGATTTGTGCGTGATATAAAAAGCAGGCGCAAATATTACACCGTACATCTGATAACCTTTACCGTTTATGCGGCGGGCGGGGCGCTGCTGCTGATATTTGACCAAATGTATCCGTTTACTTGGATATATTTCCATACGAGAATATTTTCGATTCTGACGCAGGCGCTGGACAATTCGATTCCCGTTTGGATTTCGTATACGCTGACAATGCTGATATATCTTATGCTTATTATTGTACTGTATCCGATTTTCAAAAGAAATTATGATGAAGAAGCGAAAAAACTAAAGGCTGACGAAAAGATGGAGGAGCATGCGGACGAAATTGCACAGCATGAGGCTGTCGGAACATCGCACAGACATTTTCACAGCGATGATGACGATATGCTCTATTCGCGCAGGGAATATATGAGAATGCACGCAGAAAGCGATTTAAGAGTAAGAAGAAGATTTTCGGCAAATAAAAAAGCAAGCATACAGATTACAGACAGCATTAAGGCTTTCTTTGAGGCGCTCGGCTCTTATTCATTTTATCAGTATCTGTACGATAAGCAGGAGGCGGGAATAGATACTGCGCCGATTATTAAGAATTACCTTAACAGAAGACTGCATCTTCATTTCAATACAGTCAAAGAAAAGCCTATAGAAAAGTAGTTATCGGAGATTATTATGGAAGAAACGCTGATTGAAAAATATATAGACGAAAACGGGGAGTTTATCGCAACGCCCGTCGGAACAAGTATGTGGCCAATGCTTCGGCACAGACGCGATACGGTGTATCTGGTAAAATATAACGGCGGTCTGAAGAAGTATGATTTGCCTGTCTACAAGCGTGCTGACGGAAATATGGTAATGCACAGGTGCATAGATATTCTTGACAGCGGTTATGTTATGTGCGGAGATAATCAGGTTGTTAAGGAATACGGAGTGCATGACGAACAGATTATAGCCGTTGCAAAGGGCTTTTACCGTGACGAAAAATATGTGCCGTGCGACAGCTTTTTGTATAAGCTTTACTATCGGTTCTGGTGTATGAGCCTGAGGCTGCGCAAATGTATGCTTATGCTTATGCACAGATTTGTTCCGCATGAGAAAATATTGAGCTTTAAATAATTTGGGGAGGCGAAAGCCTCCTTTTTTATTTGCATAGCATAATACACAAAAAATTCGCATACAAATTTTACATGAATTTTCAAAATATTCTTGACTTACCGATAAATATATGTTATGATTTACTTATCAATCAATAAGTTATAGGAGGGGCAATGAGAGAGGTTACATATAAAGAAGAAAAAAAGAAAGAAATAATGGAAAAATGCTTTGAATGTTACTGCAACCACGGATTAAGAGATACGGGAATAAAGGAATTGGGGAAATACTGCGGTATGACCTCGGCAAATCTTTACGGATATTTTGAAAATGTGGACGATTTGATTTTGCAGTCAACGGAATACTGTATGACAAAGGTTGAGGACGATTTTATGGAGCTTGCTCCTCAGTCTCCAACGGATATTTTAAAGTTTATAAATGAAATTCCATACTGGACAGCGAAGGTACACGGTAAAAAATACCGCCTTATGTACCAGGTATATACCCACCCGAAATATATTGAACACGGCAAGAAGTTCTTCAGAGGGGTGAGCGCAAGATATACCGAGTATGCAAGTCAATTATCGCCGAGGCTCGGAATACCTGAAAATATACTTTTGGGATTTATATTTTTATTCGTACGCGCATCGGTGCATTATGCGTTGTTTGAAGATGAGTATTATTTAAAAACTCAGCTGGAGGTGCTGAAAATTTCGGTATTTTCGGTTTTAAGAGGAATTAAAAAGGAGGCAGAAAAAAATGAAGACTAAAAGGCTTTTAAGTGTACTTTTGACGCTGTGCATGATAATGTCTGTATTTCCGCAGTTCGTTCATGCCGCAGCCCCTCAGAAATGGACATATCATATCAGGGTACAAATCAGTCATGCGAGAGATTCCAAAAGTAAAAACGGAAACGTAAAGGGACATTTGTATTTTCATGACGGAAAGCAGAGCTTTACGCTGAATAATACAAAAAAAACGGGAAAAATTTCCGACACGGAATTTACAACAACATCTGCGCCGTGGACGCTCGATTTGTTTGAAATCGAAAACAATACCAAGGACGCATTTAAAATTTTGTATACGTCCTTTTGTGTAACAAAAGAGGGCAGCGACAAGGCGTATTATTTCTATAAGGAAAGATACCCGAACGGCAAAGGCAATAAAGACGGTCTTTGGATTGAAAGAAATAAAAAGAGAGATACTACATATTCAAACCTTATTTACGGCGACAGAGATATATCGAAAGCCGGGAATTTCGACACGTTTGAAGAAACCGTATTTCTTGACCAGACGGGCGCAAGCGGAACCGTTAAAAAGGAATATGACGGAAAAGTCACCGACCAGTACTGCGACATAGTAAACAACGGTAAAGAGTATGACTGCCGCAATATGAGCGACGCACCGACGATGTCATTTACCGTATCGGGAACAAAGGGCAATGGCGGCAAGGTCAGCAAAAGCGAGCTTGAACGAAACGGAAGCTTTACCGCAGCAGAAAATACAGGTTTTACAGTGGATAAAGCCAAGCTGCTGAAATTTATGAACGATAACAACATAAATATGATAACGGTTGAGTCAAATCTGAAATTCCCAACACGAGGCGCAAATTACGATAAGAAACACAAAACAACGTTCGTCAGAAAGGTATTTACGATTGACAATGTAAGTTTCAGCAATAACCATTATACTAACTATTATTTCGGTTCAAGGGACAACAAATATTACAACGACCACAAAACCGACAGCAACGGCAAGAAAATGATTACCGTTGAGGCGAATATAAAAACAGGCGGTAATAATGACCACCTCTCCTCAGACGCTATCAAGGATTCGTCAGTAAAATTTGACAGAGCATATTTAGACCTCGGCGGAACGGGGCAGGTTATCGAGGCATCGGAAAAGAGCGTAAAGCTTGACGGAACAAAATTCACTCTGCACTTCCCGTATGAGAGCGGAATGGATTCCAACGGCAACGGATTAAAGCTTATGTTTGATAATGCAACGCTGAATCCTTCTGCATACAAAACCGATTTTAAGCTGTATGACGAGGCGACAAAAAAACTCGGCTACAGCTACTATATGTCAACACATAAGCTGGACTCAAAGCAGCCAACAATCACCATTGCTCCTCTTAACGGCGAAAAGCTGGAGGATTGGCATAAGACAATCCAAATCAGCGCAACCCCAAGTGAAACGATGTGGACTTTTTCTTCGGTAAACGGAAGAACGACAGACGGACTTGTCAGAATGACTTTGTTTGATGAAAACGGAAATGCTGTTCAGTCGTGCGACTATAAGGGAGCTGCAAACAGAAGACCGGTGCAGGACGTACCTATGGCAGAAGGCACTACGACGAATATTACTCTCGGCTTGAGCGAGGAAAAAGAGGGCGTGTTCACGTTAGAGTTTTACGGAACGGACTATGCCGGAAACGGTTTGCCGATTCATTACGAGGGTATTCACCTTGACAATAAAGCGCCCGAGGTTACGCTTGACGAAAAAATATCAACAAACAGCGGCAGCGGAGCCAAGAGCAATACATATGACGTTAAAATTACGGATGCGTCGGGAACGGGAAGACTGTACTACTGTTTCTCAACAGACCGCTATAAATCACCCGAATTTGATAAGGACGCCGCACAGCGTCAGGAAAGCGGCGAGATTTCAAGCCTGCTTGAAAGATGGGCATTTATAGACCAGAGCGACAAGAACGCGTCAGCATATATCGAAGTTGAAAAGGGAAAGAATTTCAGCGGACGTATGTGGTACTTTACGGAGGACGCTTTCGGAAACAGAAGCAAAACAAGATACAAGGATATAAAGATTGAGAACGAGGACGCAACCTGTGTAATCGAAGCATTAAACGGAACTACAAAGCCGAGCAAGAGTTACACGATTTCGATTACCACAAACAAAGAAAACCGTATATCATATTACTGGAAAGACAGTAAGGGCAAGCGCCTTACAAATTCCGTTACATACAACGGTGTAATAGATACATCAAAGGTTGAGGAAACAAGCAAGCTTGACGGTACATATATACTGGTTTGTACGGTATATACGCCGTCGGGCAAGGGAAAGACTACCGAAAAAGAGTTTATATTTGACGGCTCGGGTCCGTCAATCAATGCAAGAGTGCTTAAAGCCGATACATATACGGAAAATCAGACCGTTTCGGTTTATGCGACAGACAAGGCGGGGGTTAAAGAGGGCTTCGGTGAAATCGTAAATCCCGACGGCTCAAAAATCAGCGAAAACAAGGAATTTGCGCTGACAACGGCGGACGATATGATTTCGCAGAATGTCGATATAAGCGGTATTCCGAGCGGAGCATATGCGTTAAGCGTAAGAGCGACGGATAAAAACGATATCGAGTCGAGTGATAAATCGGGCAAATTCTTTATAAGAAACGAAGCGCCCGAAAGCGAGGTAAGCGTAGTCAGCGATATTACATATAACGATAAGCCGCTGATTTCAAAGAACACATATAAATTAAAGCTGAATGTCAGCGAGGAATTTAAGAACGCATCGGAAGCGGGCAAACAGGTTCTTTACTACAGAGTGAGCGACAAGGCGGATTCATTCGGCGAATGGATTTACGCAGGCGAAATGGAGGTAAGCGGAGATTCGTTTAAGCTGAACACGACTGTTAATGTTCCGACATCTGCACCGATGAACGGCGCAAACTACAGATTTGTTCAGACGGCGGTATATCCCGACAAATACAGCCCCGAGAACATTAATCTGAATATGGTTCAAACAAACGAGCTGATGTTCTGGTATGACGATACTCCTCCGAGCGCAAGACTTGTTATTGAAGATAAGCATACGTCGGAGAGCATTTCGGGCAAGATTTATCTGAGTGATAATTTTGACACGGAAATATCGCTGACCGCATCAAACCCGAATATTGAGGTTAAGAGAGTGGAAAACTCAAATGAGTTTGACGTAACCGTAAAAGCAAATCTTGATTTGAATACATTCCTTGTATCAAAGGATTTGGCAGGCAACGAAACTCATACGCGAATTAATATAGAAGGAATTGACACCGACGCGCCACGAGGAGAAATACAGATTAAGGAAAGCTTCAGCGGTGCAAGAAAGGACGGTAAGGCTACCGTTTGGGTGAACGATGCCGAGGACGGAAACGTTAAGTTTGCGTTTATTCCCGAAAGCGAGTTTTCAAGCGCAGTCGGAAGTGACGGCAAGGTTAAGGACAGCTATTTCGATAATTACGACAGCGACGTTATTTCGATTGCAAGAACAAAAGCAACCGATTCCGAATGGGAAAACGAAAAGGACGCAGAATACAGTATAACCGTTGCGGGAATCGACGCAAGCTACCGTATTGCGGTACGTGCGACCGACAGCGTGGGAAATTCGGCGGACATTATAGCGGAAGAATCAATAAAGGCTGAAAATACTCCGATTGAAATGACATATACGGCGTCACCCGCAAAAACAGACAAAAAAGCCGTTGTGAAAATGGACTTTAATATGCCTGTATATGTTCTTCCTCAAAACAGAATCACATCTGCTGCCGACAGCGACTCGGAGGACGCAAAGTCGCTTGAACAGACGAATCTTGAGCTTGCAAAGCAGAATGCGGCGTACTTTACGGAAAGCAGCTCGTTCATTATATCAAATAACGGAACATATAAAGTGTACACCGTTGACGATATAGGAAGAACGAAAGCGTTTGAAGTAACGGTTAATGAAAGTGACGTTGAATTCGGGGCTTTGGGTGGTTTGATTGTTGAAACGTATGTCGGAGACAGAAAAATTGAAGATGGTGAAATGGCAGGTATAAATGTTTATGAAGATGACGACGGCTATACGAGTTATATGACCAGAGTTCGTGTAAGACCGTCCGAATCGGGAGTATCTATTAAACCGTTGGTTGACGACGGTTATTATTGGCCTATAAACGGATTGGTGGTTGCATGGGAAGATTCGACCCCGTCAGACGATGGTTTAGGTTATAAAGAAATTGTTTACTATGTAAGTCAGTTTATGGACGATGAGAGTGACGACCCGACAGAAACGTCACCTCCGACAACAGATGAACCTACATACGAACAGGCGAAGCCGAGACGTTCAAATGAAAGACTGATTGAGCTTTATACGTTTGCAGACGGAAACGAAGATAAATCTACATGGGGAACAATTACGGCAATAGTTGATAATATTGATAATACAGAACCTGAACTTGACATAACATACAGTCCGAATATACTTCCCGATGGGTTCGGTATGTTAGACATTATTGATGTTATGCATACTCCGGGCAACGTAACGGCAAACGTTGAGCTGAGCGATACGGATTCGGGAATCGAAAGAGTTGTTGTTACGGAAATGCGTGATGAAATGACAGGCAGCCGTAATCGAATTGAAGTTCCGCTAAAGGACGAAAACGGAAAGTTTATCGACTATTCGGAAAAACCGTGGACATATGATATGGAAAAAACATACGGTGCCGACTACCCCGTAACCATAGAATATTACGGAGATGATAACCCGAAGAACGTAAAACAACTGAAATATACATTCAGGGACAATTGTGAAGTTCCTATGGGAATATGCTTTAACGGTGCGGGTGACCGTACATATATCTCTTCGCTGCGTGCGGAAAGTATTACGTCTTATAACGCAATATATAAGATGCCTATAGAGAAAAATACGGACTATAAGCTCAAATATTATTATGAAACCGACAGCGGAGATTGGGTTGACATGACCGATGATGTCGCAAATCCCGACAGATATTATAAGCGTGCAAAGGCGGTTCTTGAAAAGGGGACACGTGCGGACGAAAGAGGGCTAAAGGTTACAACAAAGCTCGGTGAAGCAGGCGAGGGTATAATTGCCGAAAAGATACTTGATTCATACGAGCCGAGCTATACATTCAAGCTTAAAGATAAATTCGGATATACGGCGGAAGTTACGGCGGAGCTTACGAATTTTGACGAAATATGCGGAACAATCGAATATTCGCTTTCGACAACATCAAAGACAAGAGACCCGATAGCCTTAACGGTAGCGGCGAGGGATAACGAAAGCGGAGTAGGTTCGGTTAAACTTATAAGCGCCAACGGCGAAACAGAGCTTACTAAGATAGGAGAACAGGGCGGAAGTGTGTATTATTCCGGTCAGATAACCGAAAACGGCTCATACGGTATTGTTATGTATGACAAAGTCGGAAACAAGGTATCGGAGAACTTCAATGTAAGCAATATCAATAAATCCGCTCCGACAATGACGGGATATACGCTCAGCACCAACGAGATAACATCAAGGGCGGTAACGGCGTCACTTACATTCTCAAAACCGAATGTAAGAATCAAGAGCGTTGAACCGCTGAATGAATCGGGCTTGCAGCCGTCTCAGTACAGCGTGAATTATTCAACCTCGTCTATTACATTTACGGAGTCGGGAACATTGAGCGTGTTCTTTGAGGACGATTACGGCAATGAGGGTGCCGGTGTGGTAACTGTGGATAACATAGACAAAACGCCTCCTACACTGGACTTTGACTGGACAGTAAACGAGGATAAGACAGAAATTACCGTTAAGTTCAAAAAGGTAGACGGTGTTGACGAAAGACGCAGGATTGAGGATATAATTGTAAGTTACGGCGGTGCGGCAAGAAGTGCTGATGAAGCCGAGTTTAAATTCGGCGAAAACGGCTCATATACATTCAAAGTGTATGACAAGGACGGTATTTCGGCTGTTGCATACATGACTCTGGAGGTTACGGATATTGATAAGTCGGCGCCTAATATTACCGAGGTTCGCTGGAGCTATGAATATGAAGCTCTTGAAAACGGTACATGGCAGAAAAAGACGGCAAATCATACTATTACAAATCCGAACGGAGCAGGCTATGTTGCCGCAACCGACATATATCCAGTTACAAATCAAGACATTGAGGTTACGGTGGTAACGGACGCACAAACACGTCAGGTCGGTACTAACGGAGAATATTCAACGGAGAATACGAAACCATATACGGATAACGGTATGTATATATTCAACCTTGAAAAGAACAACCGCCAGACTGATTCGTACGGAATTGATATTGAGTTAATCGACAAGGTTCCGCCCGTGATTGACCTGCTGGGCAAGAATGAGCTTATATTCTATGAGAATGCGGATGCGGGCGAAAAGTATAATAAGGATATGCTGACAAAGCCGGGAACAGCGTTTAACGCATACGATAAATTCGGCAAGGGAACGGATTTGAACAACAGAGTAACGATAAATTATAACGGTTTCAATCCCGATGACATCACGCAGAATGTGTTCGATTCAAGTATTCCTTATACGATTACGTATCAGGTATCGGATAACGCTCATAACGTAACCGAGGTAAAAAGAACAATAAGACTTATCGGAATGTACGATACCATTGCGCTTGTGAACGGCAAGCTCCCCGATTTTGCGGGAAGAAGCGAGGTTGAGGGCGACAGCATAGCAATCACGCTTAAGAATTTCGCTGACAGCGGTACGGCATATGTTCGCTATCAAAGCGGAATGAAAACAATGGGTCAGATGAAAAAAGAAGGAACAATGTTAAGCAAAAACGAGAACGGCGAATTTAAAGCGTCGGGCTTGTCAAGAGGCTGGTACACGTTCTTTGTTCAGACAGATAAGAGAGACTATTTCACGCTCCAAATCTATTTATACAATTGAGTAAAGGGGGAATAGGACAGTGAAAACATTTAAAAGAATTTTGGCGTATATTCTGACAGCCGCAATGCTGATTTCGATACTGCCGCAGACTGTGTTTGCGGCGGACGGCGACTACAGCATTACAAACGGGTATCTGACATATACGTTTAACGAAAAGACGGGCGGTTTCGCAGTTGAAACCGCCGAGGGAAATCCCAAAAAGCTGCTCGACAACAACATTCCTCTGTTATACTCCGAGGACAGAGCGCGCAGTAACGGAACATCGTTTATAACAGTGCGCATAGGCGACAAGGATTATATATTCGGTCAGGACTACGGATTTTTCGGGCTTGCTTCAAAGCTCGAAACTCCGCAGGTCAGCGATGAGGGCAGACTTATAACAATTCCGTGGACGATTAAGGGTATCACGGTTACGTTAAAGGTTGCTCTGGGAAACAGCGACAACAGCGATATTACGGGTAATGCGGGTTTCTCCTTTGAGGTTGCGAATAACAGCGGCAAGGAAGAAAACGTAAGCGTGCGTTTGCTGCTCGATACCGCATTGGGCAAGGAAATTGACGCTCCGTATTTTGTGGTTGACGAGTCAATTCGTCCGACACTGACGGAAACGGAATTTAAGGATGGTAACGTCCCCCAGCAGATTCGCTGCGTGGATTCGCTCTCAAGGCCGTCAAAGCTTTCATATATCCTAACCAAAGGCTGGAACGGCGGCGTTGAGGCGAATCGTATCATAGTGGGTCACTGGGCAAATCTTGCTAACACAAGATACACCTATACGGCAGATGAATACTGTGATTTTACAAATTACTCAAACAAACACAGGGAGCCTGACGGTGCTGCGGCGCTATACTGGGAAAATAAGCGGCTTGCAAACGGCGAAAAGTTCACGGGCGAAACACTTTACGGAGTCGGAAACTTCGCAAATGAGCCGGAGGAGGTTACGGGACTTAATGTAACCGCAGGAAAGGTAGAGCTTTCGGAGGATAAGAAGTCTTATAAAAACGATGGTGTAATTGACGTTACCGTTGAAATAGACAACACAATCGATGGGGCTTATCCGCTGAGCTCGGTATTGCTGAACATTACACTTGACGATAAAGAATTTACGGTTGCTTCGGGTAATGACCAAGAAATAATCGACAATATCGGCAATGAGATTATTACAAGACAGTTCAAGCTTAAAGCTGTTCCGCAGAAGGAGCTTACGGCAGGAACGATATACGTATCTCTTACCGCAACGGCAACACTTGAAGACGGAACACAGAAAACCGTTGAAACGGCGGCACAGCGCAGCGTCATATTGCAGTCGGTAACGGGCAGCGCTCCCGAAATTCAGATGAATAAAATCAACCCCGACATAGTATGGACGGGTGGCGAAAAGGCGATTACCGTATCGGGTAAGATGAAAGCTTTTAAGGCTCTTTCGGAAAATCAGGGCTGGGAACTGAAATTAAAGCACACGACAAGCAATCATGAGGTAGTAATCAACAAGAAGAACATTGCATTCCTTGACGATGCGTACGAAAATATGAGCTTTACCACAAAAGAAGAGCTTGAAGTGGGAAAATACGATATTATATTTGAGTTCGATAATGCTCTGCTTGTAGAGGAATTCGGAAAATCAATCAAGTGCAAGCATCAATTGCAGGTTTCGGCGGACGAAAAATATAAGCTTAAATCCTACGGAACAATTGCTCTTGTCCGTTCGGGCAACGGGGATTACGATTTCTATACGTTCAGGAACGAGGGCGAATATCTGCAATTCTACAGAGGCGAAATATCAAAGCTTGGCGAAATAAACCATAAAACACTTAAATATAATTTTGGTGAAAATAAAGAAGCAATAGAGAAAAACGAAATACTTCTTACAGTCCGTGCAAATCTCCGTGAAATGGAAAGAGGCGAGGGCGAAAACAAAGAACGCTACTGGCAGGCTGAATACGGCGATGGTGATATTATTATCAACAATATGCTATCATACGAAGGCAGTAAGCCTCTTGAAATCAGCGAAAAGGGCGGCGAATATACGGTCAAGGGCGATGGGCTTTTGAAAGTCGTAAACTCGATTAACATATGGCGAAGCAAGTGGAGTTTCAGCGTAAGACAAGGCATCCCATATACTCTTGATACAGAACGGTTTAAAAAGGGTCAGGAGTTTACACTGTCGCTTGACGGTGCGGCAACAATGATTCAGTCGATCGGCGGCTTCCTCGTGGATTTGAAGTACGGCGTTATGAGTTCGGATTGGTATGAAAAATCAGACGGTATGGTTACATACGGAATCGGCTTTGGCGGAAGTATAAGCATTCCGATTAAAGCACCGAAGAAGCAAGAACAAAAGCCGAGTCTTACGGAGGACCAAGAGGATATCTCCGACGCTATGCAGAATCTGTTCGATGACTCAGACCCCGACGATTATTCAGAGGCTTTGAATAATCTGTTTAACGAGGAGGCACCTGTAAAAACGACCAAGACGGGCGAAAAGCTTAAAAAGGACACAAAGCTGTCGGAGGGTCAGCTTTCGGCAGAGGTGAACAACGTACTTTTCGGCGAAAAAGGAAAAGTTGAAAGCGGCATTGTCAAGGTTGACAAAACAGGATTTATCGGAATAGACGCACAGTTTACTCTCGGACTTCCGAAGGACGTTCTCGGTTCGCTTGTTTCAAACGCACCGGGTATTTACGCAAGCGTTACGATAAACACGATAGAAAATGTTTATGAGCTTGAGGCAGGTTTGAATATTAAGCTGATTGAATGTGAGGGCGTACTTGCGTTTAAAGAAGTAAACGTAAAGAATAAGGACGTAATAGTACCCGATAAGATTGAATTTTATATCAGAGAGGGCTTGAAAATTCCTCTGGCGCCTCCCGTACTGTTTTTGGCAGGTCTCGGCGGCGGAATAAATGAGCTTGCCGATACGATAGGCGGCGAATTTGACAAGCTGCCTCCGATTACACTTCTGCTGTTCACAAGACTGGAGGCAATCGAAACGCTCATAGGCGATTTTGATGCGAAAATCAGTCTTGAAGGACTGTCCTTGGACGGCAGTATGAAACTTAAAGCGTCGGATAAGCTGCTTGATTTGGAGGCAGGAATATCGGCAAGGTGGATTGAGCCGTGGGAGCTTAATTTATACGGAAAGATAAGTATTATAGACGGTCTTATCAAGGGTGGAATAACGATAAATATTGCGGATAATTATTTCTACGGCTATATATTTGCAAGCATATGTATTCCCGACAGTATTCCGCTTGTCGGCGGTAAGGAGCTTGCAGGAGTTGAGGCTGCGGTGTCACATGAGTTTATCGGAGCAAACATAAAAATTATCGGTATTAAATACGGCGTAATTTATTACTGGGGCAAGAATGTTTCGTTCGGAGGAAACATTGATTTGAGTCCTCCGAAGAAGAACGGAAGAATGTCATTGTTCAGCTTGGAGGACGCTGATGACGTTACGGGATACTACGGAACAAATATCCATGCTCTTTCGGTAAGGAGAGCTGCGCCGATGCTTATGAACAATTCGATTTATAAGACAGCGTCGGTAGTTGTTGATAATGCAGCAGGTCAGGATTCTCTGCTTGTTGAAATTCCGTACAGCGGCAGCGGTACTCCGCAGGCGGGAGAAATCATACTGAAAAATCCGAGCGGAAAAGAATTTATACCGCAGGCAGATGACGGAAACGGCGGCGGAAACATGCTTGTTCAGAACCGTGACGGTCAGAGTTATATCTATGTTACGGTAACGGACAAAGACATGATTAACGGCGGAAACGGAACATGGACTGTTCAGTACTCAACCGAAAATATCACAATTGATACGTTTGCAATGAACGGCGTTGACGATATTACGGAAGTAAAATCATGCGGTATAAAGAAAGATACCGGCGATTTTGATATGACAGCGGAATGGACAGTAAATAAAGACAGCGAGGAAACGGGAAGTATAGACGTTTATCTGACAGAAGATAAGGATATACTTTCAAAGATTCAGACGGAGAAAAACAATGGAGACGCACTGGGAATTAATATACTGCATAAGACTGATGTAAAAATCGAGTCAGGCAGCGAAGCAATAACACTGCCGGATACATTCCCGAGCGGAAATTATTATGCAGTAACAACGGTATCGACAAAAGAGGGTATCAGCCTTGCTATAAGCGAAAATATCGTGAACTTTACCAATCCGAAGCTACCGAAGGCAATACAGAGCGCTGCTGTAAAATATGCGGGCAACGGCGAAATTTCCGTGAAGGTAACAGACGCAGAAAATCCCGACTACACGCATTATCTGGCTGAAATCATTGATGATGACGGAAAAACGGTTCTTGAAAATAACATAGGTCAGTTTGAAAAGGGCTTTAACTTTGTATTCGGTAAGGAAGCAGGTCTTGAACCTGACAAGAATTATCATGTCAACATAAAGACGCTGCGCGAGGAAAAGGGGAAGATCAAGCCGACAGACGAAGAAGAAACAACGCTGTACTTCTACGGTGGCGATACAGTTTCGTCAAACAGTATTACAATACCTAAGCCTGACCCTCCGAAGCTGCTTGAAGTAAAGACGAATTTTGATATGTCAAAGGAATTTATAAATAAGAGCGACATAGTGGTTGAATATAAATTCGCAAACAAGGTGTTTGTTGAAATGTCAATCAACGGACAAAAGGCATACAGTGACAATAAGCTTAAAGAGGACTGGAAATTTGTGCTTGATGACCTTGAGGACGGAGATTATGTAATCGACTTTACCGCATACACCGAGCAGAAAGACCACATCACCGGCAAGGACGTTGTATCGGAAATTCCGAATGCACAGCTTGGATTTACAATTGATACATCAGCTCCCGTATTGTCGCTTGCACAGAATCAGGCATCAAGCGTTGACGCAAGCAAGGCGACAGCAGTGTTCGGTTCAAATACGATTTTGACAAACGCTGACGGCAGCTACACCATATCGGGAATGACGGAAAGAGAATCGGAATTTACAATTGACGGTTCGGGTGACGGAATTACAATGGCTGAAAATGGTTCGTTTACGGCAGACAGAACTCTTGCGGAGGGCGAGTCGTATAAGGAGCATATATTAAAGGCTGTTGATAAAGCAGGAAATGAGTCGGAACTTAAGGTATATGCCGTTCGTCCGGGCAGTTTCTCATTCGGCGGACTGGAGCTTCAGAATAACGGAAGTGCAATACAGGAAGTTGACGGAGTAAAGAGCATTACGGTTAAAAACGGACAGAGCATTAAGCTTTCGGCAAATATTATAACCGAGAACGGACAAAAAACCGCAGTAGACAACGATTCTGTTGACTGGACTGTTCTGTATGAAAAGAACCTGATTTCGTTCAATTCGGGTGATATTGTTGCTCTTGCTCCGGGTGAAACGGCTGTTAAAGCAAAGGTAAGTACTTCGGAGATTACCGATGAAAACGGCGGCAATACAACAGAAGGACTTTCGGATTATGCTGTTATAAAGATTGAGAATAACTCAAAATCGGATTTGGCAGACAAGATTGAAGAGGCTAAAAATGTTCTTAACAACGGTTCGTCAAAATCGGAAGAGAAGAAGAACGCTTTGCAGGCGGCTATTGACAGTGCAACCGAGCTTTTGGGTAATTCAAGCGCAAGCGAGAGCGATTATACAGATGAGGTGACAAAGCTTACAGAGGCGATTAATTCGTTTAATCAGAGCGATGTAAGACCTCCGTCGGGCGGCGGTGGCGGCGGCTCTGCGAGAATGTACACAATAACACTTCTTCCGACAGAGCACGGAAAAGCCGAGCTGTCGCATACAAAGGCATATTCGGGAACGAGCGTTACCGTTAAGGCAATCCCCGATGACGGATATGTTGTTGCGGATATAATCGTCAACGGCGAATCGGTAGGACGCAGCGAGGTTTACACAATAAAATCCATTGGAAGAGATACGGAAATAAAGGTTGTATTTGCTGAAAAGTCAGACCTTCCGTTTATTGACGTTCTTGAATCGGATTGGTTCTATCCGACAGTAAAGGGCGCATACGAAAACAAGTATATGCTTGGTATAACGGAAACGACATTTGAGCCGAATACAAAGCTTACAAGAGCGATGTTTGTAACTATTCTTCACAGAATAGACGGCGAACCCGAGGCGGGAGCGTGCGGATTTGCAGATGTGGCGGACGGTGCATATTATGAAAAGGCTGTCGCATGGGCAAACGAAAACGGAATTGTCAAGGGAATGTCGGAAACCGAGTTCGACCCCGACGCATATATAACAAGAGAGCAGATGTCAACTGTTCTTTACAGATATGCAGGATATAAGGGTATCGACACTTCGGTAGGAAAAGATACAAATATACTTTCATACGAGGATTATTCCGAAATTTCGGGATATGCTGTTGAGGCGGTTCAATGGAGTGTGGGCAGCGGACTGATTTTAGGAAAATCGGATACGACGCTCAATCCGTCAGATAACGCAACAAGAGCGGAAGCGGCAACGGTATTCATGAGATTTACCGAAATGCTTAAAAAGTAATATAAAGGCGGCTGTATTTATTACAGCCGTTTTTTGTTATTATAATTATTATAATCGGAAAAAGTACCTTATAATCGAAAATAGAGACTTGAATAAAACGAAAAATAGGGTTATAATAATAAGGTATAGAAGTATATACAGAAGGGAGTTTTCCAATGTATAAGTTGATTATTGCCGATGATGTTGAAATGATGAGAAAGCTGCTGGCGGAGTGTATAGAAAAATGCAATCTCGGAGTTGAGATAGCCGGAATATTTTCAGACGGCGAATATGTAATTGAATATTTGCAGGAGCATGAGGCGGATATAATTATTACCGACATAAAAATGCCGGGTAAAACGGGACTGGACGTTGCCGAATACGTATACAACAACAGACAGCAGACAAAGGTGATAATCATAAGCGCATACGACGAATTTGATTATGCAAAGCAGGCAATAAGATACGGCGTTTTTGATTATTTGAGCAAGAGCATAGACGTTCGTGAACTGAGCGATTCGATAAGACGTGCAAAAGCATTACTTGATACGGAAAAAAATTCTGCGGGCGAGGATACGGATTTGCTCGATATAGACAGGGCTTGCTTTTGGGAGCAGGTAATACTGTACGGAGAACCGATTAACGAGGAGGATTTCAGACGTCTTTATCCGAAAATTGATTTAAAAAGCGCATATATCACTACATATACTGTTTATCTGGAAAATTATAAAAATTTCAGAGCGACAAAATGGGGATATGAAAGTGAAAGACTTATAGAAGCGATTTACGGCGCAATTCGTCTTACGCTGGAGGAAATGGGCGCTGACGAGGTTGATTTTATAAATCTCGGCAATGATAAAATTCAGATTGCGGCGTTACATTCGGAGGGCTTAAATATAGAGCCTGAGCGTGTCAGCGGGAATTTGTACAGCCTTTTCGGCTTGAGCAGTGATTACGGCAATGTGATTTCGTGCAGGCTTACGGAAATAAGCAAGGCTGCAGATTTGAGCCGCTTTAAAGAAAATATTCCAAAGGAGCCCGGTATGGACAGAACAGATGAAGTTATTAACCGAATTGAAGCCGCAAAAAAATATATAACCGACAATATAGAAAACATTATATCAAGAGAGGACGCCGCTCATTTTGCGGGCTATTCGGAATCGCATTTTTCCAAGCTTTTCAGAGATATAACGGGAATAACGGTAAGCAAGTATATACAGAACGAGCGTATAAAAAAGGTTACGGAGCTTTTGAATACCGATATGAAAATCAAGGATATAGCAAAGAAAACAGGGTATCACGATTCAAGAAGAATGAGATGCAATTTTAAAATCTATACGGGAATGACGCCCGACGAATACAGAAGAAGAGTTATAAAAAGAGAGGAGAATAAGCTGTGAGACTGTTACAGCAAGAGCTGCTCTCCAATATAAGGCGGTACCGTTTTAAAAGCGCTTTCTTTTTCAATTTTATAAAAATATTCGGTATAGTGGCAGTGCTTGCCGCTGTGATAGGGAGCATATTCGTATATATAAATACCCGTAATATAAAGAACGAGGGCGCTGCTGCGGCGCTGAATAATTCGCAGAAAGCGAATGCGGCTATGGACGCATATCTTGATGACGCAAGAAAAATTGCGGCGAATTTTTTGATTGATACGGACGCACAGTGGTTTATGAACGGGAATACAACGGTTGTGGACGAGGATATTTTATGCAACAGAATAATAGGAAAGATATACTCATATAAAAATCTTGCAAAGGGAATTGACAGCATATACATCTATTCCCCAAAAAGCGGCAGACTTATATGCAACCGGGGAGTATTTGATATTAATGAATTTGACGACAACACATGGGCGTATGATGACGGAACACGAAAAAAGCCGATTTGCATTGTGCCGAGAATGTATAACAATGTAAGAATTATTTCGGTTATCGGAAACTACGGCGAGGACAGCGGATATATTGCGGTAAATATAAACGTAAATATAATGCGACAGAATATTTTAAAGGAATTTCCCGAGCTTAATGCGAGAATTACCGATGATAAACAGATTGTGTTCAGTACAAATTCACAGGAATTTATGAACGATGTGAATGAATTTAATAAAACGAATGAAGAATATAAGCGCCTGAACGAAAAGCGTATAGTTGAGTATTCTTATACAAACAGGGATTTTAAGCTGAACTATCTGATACAGATTCCTATAGCCAATTATACCGATATTGCAAACACCATGACGGCAACGACCGTAATATTTATTCTGATAATACTTTTATTGGGTATGGGAATAAGCGTTGTCTTTGCGGCGTATGCCTCAATGCCTATATCGAACTGGGGCAATATGCTGAGTATATACGACAAAGAGGACAATGCCGATTCAAAAACCGAAATAGAAAACATTACCCAAAAAATTATCGCTCTTATAGATAATAACGAGAGCCTTAAAAATGAAATGGACAGCAAAATGACGGAATATAAAAAACTTCAGCTTTTGTCACTGCAAACGCAGATTAATCCGCATTACATGAATAACACTCTCGGCGTTATCGGCTTGAAACTTGGCTTGAAATGCGGCTGGGACGATGAGATTGTGAAAATGATAAACTGTCTTTCAGAGTCGTTAAGATATTCGTTTAATACTGAAAATATGTGTACGACAATAAAAAACGAGCTGAATTTTCTGAATAAATATATAAGCATAATAAATTACTGCTATCCGAGCATTGACATAACAGTCGATGTTGATGAGGGATTGTATGACTGCGGAATACTGAGTGTAAGTATTCAGCCGCTTGTTGAAAATTCCGTATTTCACGGAATGAAAAACAGAGACGGAGGCGGTAAAATAAGTATTTGTATAAAGGATTTGGGAGATGAGCTTGAACTGAACGTATCCGATAACGGCAACGGTATGGACAGGGCGGCGGTTGACGAGATTATGCTGAATTACAATAATTCAGAAATGAAAGGAGTAGGACTGAAAAACGTTATAAAAAGATTTGCCGTTTATTACGGTGAAAGATTTAAGTTTACGGTTGACGGGACGAACGGAACATCGGTAAGCCTTAAATATCCGAAATCAATGTAAAGATAATCGGAAATGGTCGTATTAGTCGGAAATGGTTCTTGCAGCTTAAAGCTTCCTCATGTTATAATATTATTATAAAATTTATAACATGAGGGAGTTTTTTTAATGCAGAATGTACAAACAAAAACAAACAAAAAAACGCATTTAAAGGGACAGAAATCAAAGGATAATTTTGAGCTGTTTACAATGGCTATGCCGGGATATATACTGTCGTTTGTGTTTTGCTATCTGCCGATGTTCGGTATAATAATCGCTTTTAAAAAGTACAACCCAAATATAGGCATATGGGCGAGCAAGTGGGTCGGATTAAAGAATTTTCAGTTTTTCTTTAAATCGAACGATTTCCTTATGCTTATGCGAAACACGATAGGCTACGGAGTACTGTTTTTACTGCTTGACAATGTGTTTAATATATTGCTTGCGTACGCATTTTACAATGTAAATAAAAAGTCGGCGCTTAAGTTTTATCAGACAACGTCAATACTGCCGAACTTTATATCAATGGTGCTTGTGGCGTTTATCGTGTATGCGTTTCTAAGCCCGACAAACGGCTTGTTAAACCGCCTTATCGAGCATTTCGGCGGAGAGGGTATTGACTGGTATTCAAAGCCCAATGCGTGGCCGTTTATTCTGTCAATCGTTCAGGTATGGAAGTCGGTCGGAATGGGGTCGCTTTTGTATTATGCGTGCATGGTCGGAATAGACGAGGCTCTCTTTGAGGCGGCGGATATGGACGGCGCAAAGAAAATACATCACTTATGGTATATAATAATCCCCGAAATAGGTGCGCTTTTGGGCTTAAAGCTGATAATGGGAGTTGGAAGTCTTGTAAACGGAGATTTCGGCTTGTTCTATCAGGTTCCGATGAATGTCGGCACACTTTACCCCACAACCGATATTATCAACACATACGTATTCAGAGCACTGCAAAGCGGAACGAACATGGAACGAACCGCCGCAGTAGGACTGTTCCAGTCGCTGACGGGAACAATACTTCTTCTTATAACAAATACCGTGGTTAGAAAGGTATCGCCCGAAAACAGTATGTTCTGATTTGAAAGGATGGATTAAATTGAAGAAAATAAATATACCGAGAATAATACTCCACATTATATTGATTGCATTGAGCCTTACATATATACTGCCGCTTGTGCTGATGATTTCAATATCCGTTTCGTCCGAAAGCGATATAGGAATGTACGGCTACAGATTTATACCGGCGAATATAGATTTTGAGGCGTACAAGCTGGCGTTTGCAAACCCGCAGCAGATGATACAAAGCTATAAGATAACGTTTTTGTTTTCCATTGTATCAACGTTGGGCGGAATGTTAATTCAGAGCCTTATGGCATATCCGCTCGCAAGAAGCTGTTACAAATTAAAAAAGTTTACATTAAGATATTTGCTTGTCACAATGCTTTTTAACGGCGGACTTGTGCCGACATACATATTAATAACAAAATAT
Organism: uncultured Clostridia bacterium; assembly: GCA_934454215.1. Lineage (GTDB taxonomy): Bacteria > Bacillota > Clostridia > UBA1381 > UBA1381 > Ornithomonoglobus_A. Next base: position 7,413 of record CAKSGG010000002.1, on the reverse strand, counting down.
CTGCACCTGGGAAACAGCTTTTGGGTGTATGTCATTCCGTCGCTGTTTACGGCATGGAATGTGATTTTGTATAAGACATTTTTCCAGAACCTGCCGTCGGGGCTTATCGAAGCGGCAAAAATTGACGGAGCGAGCGAGTATGCGATATTCTTTAAAATGGTTTTACCTCTTTCAACGCCGATACTTGCAACTCTTGGTTTTACCGCACTGGTGGCTAAATGGAACGATTGGAATACGTCGCTGCTGTATATAAGAGATGCGAAGCTGTATTCGCTTCAATATATGCTTCAGCGAATATTAAGGGAGGCGGAATATTTAAAGAGCCTTGAAAGCGACGGAGCAAGCTCAGCGCTTATGGACGCATCGGAGCGCCCCGTTGAAACTCTTAAATACGCTATGGCGGTAATTGCCGCAGGACCTATGCTTGTAATATTCCCGTTATTCCAAAAGTATTTTGCAAAAGGCATGGTTGTTGGCAGTGTTAAGGGATAGTAAGGAGGGTTGTAAAAAATATAATAATATTTTTAGTAAATTATAAGAAAGGACGATTAACATGAAAAATAAGCGGCGCATCTCATCTCAAAATCAACCCTTGAAGTATAAACATACGTCGGCGGATTGATTTCGAGCGACCTGCTTGCTTCTTTTCCATGTTAGATTTATGCTGCTATACGGCGGCGGAACGGAGGTTAACATGAAACTTAAAAAAATTATTTCACTTGCAGCGGCGTCATCAATGGCGGTAACAATGCTTGGCGGCTGCGGAACAACAAAGGAAGAGACGAAAAAGGACATAACTCTGAAATATCTTATGCTTGGACCTGCGGGGCAGGAGGACCAGCAAATGGTGTTTACGGAATTTAACAAAAGACTTCAGGAAAAGCTGCCCGGAGTAAAGGTTGATTTTGAGGTTGCGGACGGAGCGGACTATCAGCAGAGATTTATGCTTATTCAGGCAGGCGGAGAACAGCTCGATATTGTCGGAACGTACGGAATTGATTTCAATAACGAGGTCAGCAACGACAGCTTTATGGCGCTTGACGATTTACTTGATGAGTACGGCAAGGAAACGAAAGCCGCATTGCCCGACTGGCTGTTTGACTATATGACGGTCAACGGCAAAATTTACGGTATTCCCGCATATCAGCAGCTTTCAACGCCGTTCGGTATTTATATGCCGAAGGAGTATGCCGAAAAATACATGAACTTTGACGAGTTTAAAGCGGCGGTACAGTCGCAGGACTTTGAAAAGGTATATCAAATAACGGATTCATATGCCGAGGCGCTTAAAAATGACGGTAAGCTTGGCTGCGGAATTGATATTGCCGATGTTGTTTATATGACAAAGGAATTTATAAATACCCAGTTTGCGGCTGAAAAAACGGGTGATAAGCAGTATAATGTCGATTATTTCTGGTTTGAGGACGCCGAAAAGGAATATTACAAGTGGGCGCATGAATGGTATCAAAAGGGCTATATACGCAAGGACGTTATGACGGAAACCGATAAGGACAGCAAAATGTTCAATAATGACGGCGGATATGCTATGTTTATCAGTCAGGTAAATCCGATGATGGACGAAAAGCATAAGGATTATGTTTCCGTTCCGTTCTCCGACAGTTATACGATTCCCGCAAAGTCGGCGGCAGGCGGCGTCGCAATTATGAGCGGCTGCGAGCATCCCGAGGAGGCTATGCAGGTGCTGAACATACTCCATACCGATAAGGAAATGTATAATCTGCTTACATACGGTATAGAGGGAACACACTATAAAAAGGTTGACGACAACACGATTGAAGTACCGTATGATTCAACGCAGGGCGGAACAAACGATAAATACGGACTTTACAGATGGATTATAGGAAATACCGAGCTTTCATACAATACCCAGTTTGACTCCGAGGAGATGAATAAGTGGATATTTGAAACGGTGAATAAGGCGGAGGATAAATCGGACTTTATCGGATTTGTGCTTGACACATCATCGTTCCAGGATAATATAGACCAGCTTACGGCAATAAAAGACCAGTATAAAAAATCATTGATGTACGGCACACTTGATGATTGGGAGGCAAAGCTTGACGAATGGGAAAAGAAAGCGGAAGCGTCGGAGCTTAACATGGTAAAGGAAGAAATGCAAAAACAGGTTGACGAATTTTTAAAAAATAAATAATATTAAAAGAAAGAGGGTATTTTTATGAAATTTAAAAATGTAATGAACAAATTGCTTGCAGGCGTGTTGGCTGTCGGTATGGCAGTCACGGCAATTCCGGCTTTTGCGGAGGAAACGGTTGAAGCGACGATTCCCGTGTCAAACTTTGCGGACGTGGTTGTAAATACAAATACGGGAGCAGGATATAATACAAGGGGCGTTTATGTTAATACATTAACGGACAAGGATTTAAGTATGTACTGTGTAAGACCGTATGCCGAATTTGAAATTCCTTATGCCGAATATGCGAATAAAGCGGTTTTGCAGGTATATGCCAATATAACGAGCCAAAGAGACACGTGCAGCAGACTTTATGTTAAAACAGATAATTTCCCAGAAATAAAACCTACAGGCTTTTATGCGGAGGACAGCGATGAGTTTACATATTATTCAACAGAGGTAAACAAAACGGACGGCGACTGGCAAACGATTAACGCAGCTACAACATTTGCGGAGAAATTAAACTTTACGGCAAGCGGAGATTATCAGATATATACGGGAAACGTTAAGCTTGATTATACCGATAAGCTTGATGCGGTAAAGGCAAACGGCGGTAAGCTTGCATTTTACGTAAGAGGCGGAAATAACAATACTTTCAATCTTGACAGGGCAAGCCTGCTTGTGACATACGATAAAGCAAGCCTTGAGGGCATGGCTGTATCGGAGCTTGAGGGAGCATATACGGCGGACGCAATTGCAGCGTTTGTATCGAATTACAACGGTATACTGTTTAATATAAATACCGATGCGGTAATCAATCTGAACGCAATTTATGCTAAGCTTGCGGCAAAAAATCAAGAAAGCACATTTTCGTCAATTGATGAATTTGTAAAGGCTTACGAGGCTGAAGCTGCGGCTGTGATAAAGAGCATAAAATACACTCCCGCAAATTACGCTATATTAAATCAGCGTGAAAGGCTCCATAAAGTCACGAGCGGATTTAAGGCGTTGGTTAATACGTACAGTTATACAAGAGATGATAACAGTCAGCTTATGCAGGTGAATAAAAATTCAATATACCTATTTAGAGAAAATCCTATTTATAACTATAAGCTTACAAACACGGACGCAATTACGGATATAAAATTTGTTGCACAAATTAATAATGCAAATACGGCCGTTCAAAATGTGGAATTATATTATTCTGTTGTCGATGAATTTCCGGTTTCAACAGCGGTAAAGGAATATGGCGAAACGGACGATGTGTATACAGCGCTTAAAAATTTGCAGATGACAAAGAAAAAATTTGCGGCGGCTGTAGGAAAGGCGTCTGCCGACATTGATTTAAACGATATTAAGGAAGAACTGAAAACAAAGGAAGAAGCTAACGGCTATGCGAATGTTCTTGTAAAGGTTGATTTCGGCGGCGGTTCGTTGTTCAATGATACGGAACAGTCATATTTGCAGGTTACATACGATACATCGCTGATTGATTCTCATTTTGAATCGGAGGTTGAGGGCGCTGTAACGGCTGACGCAATGAAAGCGGTCGTTGAGAAGTATAACGAATTTATCGGCGCTGATACTTCGGCTCTGGTAAATATAAATTACGTATATGCGGATTTGGCAAAAGAGGTTGAAAACGGAAAAGTATATACATATGAAACATTAAAGGCGGATTTTGATGAATTTGTAAAGAATTATCTCGTTGACGTTACATACGCCGCACCGAACAATTATATTATGTACAGAAATGAGGCAAGACAGTCGTTTAACGGAAAGTATACCGCACCGAGAGTTTTGTTAAATTCAATTATAGGTTCGGTTGATAATGAAACAGACCCGTATTACGGCAAGAAATGGCGCATGGGAGATATTTCGCTTTTCCATATTTATCCGATACTGGGATATGATATTGAGAATACACAGGCAATAACAAAGGTTGTGTATAATATCGGAACAAGGGACGGCGGAACGGGAAGAGTTTATTACAGCGTAGAAGATTCGTTCCCGCTGTCGGGTACGGCAGGAGAATATATGGAAAATACGGACGAATATGCCGCAGTTACAAAATATTGGGATACAAAGAAGCAAATTGGCGATTGCGACGGTGAGGTTGATATTACGTCATACGTATTGTCGGATTTGAAGAAAAACAGCTCCGCAACGCTTGTTATGTCACAGATGAATGGCAGTACTAATGTAATTTTCGATATTGACAAAACAACTCTTACGGTAACGTATGACATCACGGCAATCGAAAATGACAGCGCTTATGATTATAACGTATCGGCATGCTTGGGCGAATATTATTCGGTAACTCCGAACGAGTCGGGAGAGAAATATTCGGAAACGACCGAAACAAGAAACACAACGGTAGAGGCAAGCGTAACCGCTAACAAAACAACTAACAGCGGATATACGGCAGTATGTGCGGCGTATAAGGACGGTAAGCTTGTCAACGTTAAAACATCACAGCAGCAGGCGATGAATATTATGGGCAGAACAAAGATAGAATTTAAAGATTTTGCAAATTGCGATTATGACAAAATAAAGGTACTTGTTCTTGACGGAGCAGGCACTATTACTCCGCTGGCGGTAAATGCGGAAATGACAAAAACCGCCGAATAAACAGCAATCGTAAAGGAGCGGCGAATATTTGCCGCTCCGAATGATAAGATATGAGGTGTGCAATGAAGAAAAAGATTATCGGCTTGATTTTTGCGGCATTATGCGTATTTGCCTGCGTTACGGTAACGGCAAAATCGTATAATATAAAAGAAAATACCGACAGATATAAGCTTCTTGTCGGACTGGGGATTACGGACGAAACGGAGAACTTGGAAAGCGCCGTTAAAAACAGTGAATTTACGGCGGCTGTAAAAAGGCTGTTCGGTGATAATACGGACAGCTATGAACTGAAAAATTTTGAAAATAAGCTGAATAGCATGGAGCTTAACCCCGATGAGGCGCTGAACATTAATACTGCGGCGCAGGTCGCCGTTACCGCTCTGGGCTATGATGCTATAATAAACAATTCGCAGTATTTGAGCACAGCGAACAGCAAGGGCTTGCTGAAAGGAACAGGAAATAAATCGGAGCTTACATATTCCGATATGGTTTCGATATTGTATAATATGCTTGAAGAGCCTATGTGTAAGGTTGAATATATAAACGGTCTGACAAGAAACGATAACACGTTTTTGAATGATTTTCTGAAAATCAAAAAGACAACGGGACTTGTTACCGCAGTTAAGGGTCAGACTATAAGCGGTACAGGCGTGGGACTTGATAATCGGATTGCGATAAACTCGCAGGTTTACAATACGGAAAGCATTGATAATGCCGATTATTTCGCAAGAAACGTTATATGCTATTACCGTGAGAATGACGGAGTAAATAGGGTTGTATATTTGTATACCGATAAGGAAAATGAAGAAAACATAGACGTAACGATGATTACGGAGGTAAGCTTTTCAAACGGAAAATATACAATTAAATACGAGGATTTGAGAGAGAAAAAATACAAGGCTGAAATTACTCCGAAATACGTATCGTATAACGGAGAAAAGCTGAGTCTTGATAATGTCGATATGAAAACGCTGCTTGATTTTGATTACGGAAATGTAATTCTTATCGACAGTGATGATGACGGAAAATACGATATTTTAATTATTGAAAGCTATGAAAATTATCATGTTTCGTTTGTCGGCAGAGATGTTATATATGATAAAAACGGCATGACGGCTTTGGATTTCGATTTTGATAATCCCGAATATACATATGAATTTATAAAGGACGGCAAGGCGGCGCAGTATTCGGATATTGCGCAGAATAACGTTTTGTCGGTTTATAAAAGCGCAAACGGAACATATGTCAAAATATATATTTCCGATAAAACGGCGTCGGGAATAATTGAAACAAAGGAATATACCGAAAACGGCTGCAAGCTTATTATCGGCGGATTTCCGTATTATACGTCGCTTGATTCGGATAAGCTTTCGCCGGGAGATAATACGGTATTTTATCTTGACGTAAACGGAATTGTTGCGGGATATGATATAACAAATCTCATAAGAAATACGGAATACGGATATATCGTCAAGCTGTACAAAGACGAGGTTGATATAATTCATGCAAGAATATTCAGCAAAGCCGACAGCAAATTAATAGAGCTTAAATCAAAGGACGAAAAGCTTAATGTTGAATACAAGGGCGTTTCAAAGAAGATGACATATGACGAAATAAAACCCTTGTTTGATGATGAAAACGGTAATTTTGCACCGCAGTGCGTACAGTTTTCGTCAAGCGGTATTTATATAACAAAGCTTGTCGCTGCGGCGGATAAGCAAGATGACGAAACGTATTTTCAAAAGGCAGGCGAGGGAAACGATATTTACGGCAAAGACAGAATTGCAAGCTGTGCAATTGATTCGACAGGAAATAAAACATGGGTTCTTGCCGTTCCGCCCGAAGATGAAATGAACAATTCAAGCAAGTATACCGTAAATTACTCTCTTGTAACGGGAACAAAATACGATTATGAGCTTTACGATACCGATGAGTTTTATATGGCTAAGGTGCTTGTCATAAGAATGAAAACCACGGACAGAGTTACCAATACAAACGCAATCGACAGAGGCATAAGGCTCAGTGTGGTTAAGAATATCAGCGCTGTTTATGAATGGAACGATTCAAAGGGCGAGGTTGATAAATACTGGCAGGTGACGCTGGGGACTGACGGAAAAATCCAAACATATAAGGTTATTTCATCGGAAATGGGCTTATATGTGGGCGAGCAGTGCACCGATTCGGGAAATGTGAAAATAGACGTTGCGCCGAACGGAACAAAAATCTGCGTCGATACGAGAAACGGAGACTTTTTAAGCAAGGGTGACGTTATTCAGACGTATGTTGAAAACGGACAGCTTATCGCAGTCAGACGCTGGTACAGAGCGGCGACAAACACAGTACCGTCGAACAACTCATACATGGTTCCGGGATACTGTACGTCGGCGCACGGAACAAGCGTGCATATAGACGAGGGCTTTTTTGCATACGGAAACGTAAAAAAGGTTTCAAACGATTATTTGGTTGTGGATATGTCAAACCCCGATATGGACCCGCAGTACGGTAATTATAAATATATGACAACTTCGGTTTACCCGATGACATATCAGGATACGCAGGGCTATATCTATCACAGAGCAACGGGTGAGGTTGAGCTTGCAGATAAGAGCGATATAAAAGAGGGGGACGAT
>CAKSGG010000001.1 GCA_934454215.1 uncultured Clostridia bacterium | reverse complement strand
ACCCCCTATGGTTTTATTTTCATTATACCATAGGAGGCTCTTTTTTTCTATTGTCTGTTTTTACTGGTTCTGTTCAGTTTTCAGTCCCTTTTTTATAAATTAATCACTATATTATATATCTCATTATTTATATCTTCTATTGTTCTGATTTTGTTGTCCCTTATACAAGATACAATATTCCAGTCATATTTCTTTGCGACAAACAGCGCATTGTCATAGCTCTTTTGAAGATATTCCCTGTCGTTTTCGTGAATATCCTTACTCATGCCCCCCGTTATCTTGTTGGCTCGCTCCGCCATAAGCCTTGCGCCGTATTCGGGCGGCATATCAAGAAAAATCATAACATCGGGCTGCGGCAGTCCGAATTTATTATATTCCAAATCAAACAGCCATTCAAGAAATTTTTCTTTTTCCGCAGCGTCCGATATTTTACCTGCCTGATGTATCATATTTGACGAAACATATCGGTCGGCAATTATCAGCTTATCGGATTTATAATCCTTTTCCCAGTCCGATTTATACGTTGCGTATCTGTCCACGGCAAAAAGCGCCGACGCGGCATATGCGTTCACATCATCGGGATTTTTTCCAAAATCACCGTTAAGGTACATTTTAACAGGCGCTGATGACGGCTTATCATAAGCCGGAAATGAAATCAGCCGAGGTGACTTTTCGTTCATTCTTTTAAGCAGCAGTTCCGTCTGAGTCTGCTTTCCGCTTGCGTCAACGCCGTCTATGGCTATTAATGCTCCCATTTATTTATCCTCTTCCTGTTTATACTTTTTCCCTTTCAGCATAACAGTCGCCGCAAACTTCGGCAAATCCATCATACGGCCTATACGCTGAGGCTCTTTCATTAGTCTGTAGAACCATTCCATACCTATCCGACACCAAAAATCGGGCGCTCTTTCAACACGTCCTGCAAAAACGTCAAGACTTCCGCCGATTCCCATTGCAACCCTTACATTCAGTTCGTCCTTATGGGCGTTTATCCATTTTTCCTGTTTGGGCGCACCCAAGCATACAAAAACTATATCCGCCCCCGAATCGTTTATCTGACGAACAATTTCCGCCTCGTCCTCGGGCTTGAAATAACCGTTTCTTGTTCCGACGATATTCAGCTCGGCATACTCTTTTTTCAGATTTGCCGCCGCCTCCTCGGCAACTCCCGGTTTTCCGCCGAATAAAAACAGCTTATGCTCCGTGTAATTTATTTTTTCAAGAACCTTTCTTGCAATGTCATAGCCTGCGGCTCTTTCGTCTATAGGCTTTTTCAGTATTTTTGAGGCATATACAACGCCTATTCCGTCTGCGGTAAGCAAATCGGCATTATTTAAAATATCGCAAAAACCGCCGTCTCTGTATGCCGCCATAATTATTTCGGAATTTGGCGTAAATACCGTATGAAGACGGTTCTCATTGAAAAATCCCATTATTTTTTCCGCCGCCTGCTGTATATTTACCATATCAACATGAACGCCTAAAATATTAACTTTATTCATCATAATCTCCATTCTGCCGTTTCACATTACCTGTCCTCTATCGGAATATATTCTCTCGACTGTGTAAGCGACTTATACGCAGGACGTATAATTCTCGAACAGCCGAGCGTTTCCTCCAAGCGGTGCGCACACCAGCCTACGCTTCTTGACATAGCAAACAGCGGCGTAAACATATCCGATGTTATGCCGAGCATTTTATAAACAAATCCCGAGTACATATCAACATTTGCACACATTACCTTGCTGTTATGCTTTACCTCGGCAAAAATTTCGGGCGTAAGCTTTTCTATAAGCTTGTACAATTCAAATTCCTTTCTGTATTCGGGCTTTTTCTCGACAAGCTCCTCTGCCTTTTCCTTAAGCAAAATACATCTCGGGTCGCTCTTTGTGTAAATCGCATGACCCATTCCGTAAACAAGCCCTTTGCCGTCAAACGCCTCTTTGCGCAAAATCTTTGCAAGGTAGTCCGTTACTTCGCTTTCGTTTGTCCAATCATTTACGTTTTCCTCTATATTTTCCATCATGCTCATTACCTTTGCATTCGCTCCACCGTGTTTCGGGCCTTTAAGCGAACCGACGGCCGCCGCAATTGCACTGTAGGTATCCGTTCCCGATGATGAAACAACCCTTGTTGTAAACGTTGAGTTGTTACCGCCGCCATGCTCTGCATGAATCATAAGCAGTACGTCAAGAATTTCAGCCTCTTCCCTTGTATAATCATTGTCACGTCTGAGCATATACAAGAAATTTTCGGCAGTCGATAATCTCGTCTGCGGCACATGAAGAAACAGACTGTTTCCGTCATGATAATGATTCTTTGCCTGATAACCGTACACCGCCATAACAGGCATACGCGCTATAAGCTCAATTGACTGTCTTAACATATTCCCCACGCTTACCTCGTCGGGGTTTTCATCGTACGAATATGACGACAAAACGCATCTTGCCATTTTATTCATTATGTTTTTACTCGGCGCTTTCAGTATCATATCCTCCGTAAATCCGGGCGGCAGTGCACGCATATTTCCGATTAAGCGTGTAAAATCGTATAATTCTTTTTCAGTCGGCAGATTTCCGAACAGCAGAAGATACACAACTTCCTCAAATCCGAATCTGTTTTGCTTTTCCGCATTATGCACAAGGTCTGTTATGTCATAGCCCCTGTATCTCAAATGTCCCTCAATAGGCTTTTTCTCGCCGTTTACCATTTGGTAGCCGACAACATCTCCTATTGATGTAAGACCTGCAATAACTCCCGTTCCGTCATTATTGCGCAGTCCGCGTTTCACTCCGTACTTTTCAAAGGTATCTCTCGGGAACGGCTGATATACGCCCTCCGCTTTATGTCTGAAACGCTCTTTTAATATCTCCTTTTCTTCTGCTGTCAGCATACTTATCAATCCTTTCTGTTAATGGGTTTATATAAGGCTCATCTGCATATCGTCCTTTTTCAGGAAACAGCCGGCAGCCGGAATATTCTTTGTCGTATAATACTTCAGATTATCCAGTCCGCTCTCCTCCGCATACATAACCTTAGTCAGCTTTGCGCCCTTTTTCTTTATCGTAACAACCTGAACACCCTGTGTACTCTTTGTTGATTTAAGAGCAATTTTTGATGTATTAAAGCACAAAACCTTGTTATTGTCCGTCATAGCAACAAGCTCAGCGTCATCTGCCAAAAATTTTATATCGCAAATCGGCGACTTATCACTGTATGCGCCTATAAGCTTTTTCCTGTTTGTCTTTGTCGCATAATTTTTCAGCTCGACCTTTGCCATTTTTCCGTTTTCAAACGAGAACAGCATCATGCCGCTGTAGTCTGTCGTAACAACCGTATATAATATTTTTTCATCTCCGTCAAGCTGCAATATTCCGGGCAGATATTCGCCCATTGTGCTTACCTTGCTGTCGGGCAAATCATATGTTTTCATTTTATATACCGTACTCTTATTAGAGAAGAACAGCAGCTCCGAATTATTGGTGGTTTCAAGAGTCTGGAAAACAAAATCGTCCTCTTTCAGCTTATGCTCCGCCGTTGTTGAACGCAGTGAAACGGCGCTGACCTTTTTCAGATAATTTTCCTTTGTAACGAATATCGTAAGCGGATAATCGTCTATATGCTCCTCTTCCTTGTACTCAACAAGTGCGTCATCACTTACAAGAGTGGTTTTTCTGTCCTGACCGTATTTTTTCGCAATATTTTTCAGTTGGTCTGCAATAAGCTTTTTAACCGCCTTATCGCTTTCCAGTGTTCTGTTCAGCTCCTCCAGCTCCTCCATAAGCTTTTCTATTTCGGAGGTTCTGTTTAAAATATATTCCTTATTAAGGTTTCTCAGCTTAATTTCAGCTATATATTCGGCTTGGATTCTGTCAATTTCAAAGCCCTCCATAAGATTCGGAACAACGTCCTGTTCACGCTCTGTATGGCGGATAATTGAAATTGCCTTGTCTATATCAAGCAAAATCTTTTTAAGACCCGTCAGCAAATGCAGCTTTTCACTTTTCTTTGCAATATCGTATCTTATACTGTTTTTTATACATTCGCTTCTGAATATAACCCATTGTTCAAGAATCTGTTTTATTCCCAAAACCATAGGGCGGTTCTTTATAAGAATGTTAAAGTTACAGCTAAACGAGTCCTCCAGCGGAGTCATCTTGAACAGTTTCAGCATTAGCTCATCGGGATTTACTCCCCGCTTTAAATCAAGAGTAATTTTAAATCCGTCAAGTCCCGTTTCATCGCGTGCGTCCGAAATTTCTCTTAATTTATTCGCCTTAATAAGCTCCATAATCTTTGAAATTATAGCCTCGGACGTGGTACTGTACGGAATTTCATAAATTTCGATACAGTTGTTTTTATCGTCATACCGATACTTTGAGCGCATTTTAAAGCTGCCTCTGCCCGTATCGTAAATTTTCCGCATTTCGTCTTTGTTGTAAATAATCTCCGCACCCATCGAAAAATCAGGGGCAGGCATTATTTCTATAATATCGGTATCGGGGTTTTTCATGTACGCAATCGTCGTTTCGCAAACCTCACGCAGATTAAACGAGCATATATTGCTTGCCATACCGACCGCAATACCCTGATTCGGGTTTACTATGATATTCGGAAAAGCCGCCGGCAAAAGCACAGGCTCTTTTAATTCGCCGTCATAGTTATCGACAAATTCCACCGTATTTTTATTTATATCACCGAAAAACTCCTGACAAATCGGTTCAAGCCGCACCTCCGTGTAACGTGAGGCGGCATATGCCATATCCCTTGAATACTGTTTACCGAAATTTCCCTGTGATTCAACAAGCGGATGCAAAAGCGCCTCATGACCTCTTGTAAGTCTTACAAGCGTTTCATATATTGCCGCATCGCCGTGCGGATTAAGTTTCATAGTCTGACCTACAACATTGGCGGATTTTGTAAGCTTTCCGCCCAAAAGCCCCATTTTGTACATCGTATAAAGAAGCTTTCTGTGAGCGGGCTTTAAGCCGTCAATTTCGGGTATGGCTCTTGACACTATAACGCTCATTGCATACGGCATATAGTTTTCTTCAAGAGTTCTTGTTATCGGCTGTTCGTTTATAGGCGCCTCGATTATTATTTCTTCTTCCTTTTTCTTCCTTGCCAAAACAGTTATCCTTTCTTTTCTTTATTAAGATATATCAAGCATTTCCATATACAGTCCGCCGTTATCGGCAATAAACTCCTTACGGCTTTGAATGTTATCGCCGAGCAGTACTTCAAACATTGCCGCCGTGCGCTCCACATTTTCGGGTGTTACCTTTATAAGCCGCCTTGTCGCAGGGTGCATTGTGGTTAAGCTCATCATTTCGGGCTGATTCTCACCCAATCCCTTTGAACGTTTTATATCAAATTCGTCCTTGTCCTTTGACAGTCCCTCTTCCGCAAGCTTTGACAAAATTGTTTCTTTTTCGCCGTCGCTGTACGCAAAAAGCTTTTCTCCCTTACGCTTTGTTTTCGTAATGCTTATTTCATAAAGCGGTGATTCGGCAATATACACCTTTCCCGCCTCAATCAAGGTCGGCGCAAGACGGTAAATCATTGTAAGAATCAGTGTTCTTATCTGAAATCCGTCAACATCGGCATCGGTACATATTATAACCTTGCTCCACCTTAAATTATCAAGTGAAAAGCTGTCCATATTTTTATTATGCTTTGAATGAATTTCAACTCCGCAGCCGAGAACCTTCATTAAATCTACAATAATATCACTTTTAAAAATCTTCGGGTAATCGGCTTTAAGGCAATTTAAAATCTTACCTCTTATCGGCATAATCGCCTGAAACGACGGGTCTCTTGCAAGCTTACACGAGCCGAGAGCCGAATCACCCTCCACAATATAAACCTCACGCTTTGACACGTCCTTTGAACGGCAGTCAACGAATTTTTCAACCCTGTTTGTAACGTCCATTGAGCCTGTCAGCTTTTTCTTTATATCAATTCTTGCCTTTTCGGCATTTTCACGGCTTCGCTTGTTTACAAGACACTGATTTGCAATTTTCTCTGCGTCCGTCTTATTTTCAATCAGATAAACCTCAAGCTGATGACGCAGAAATTCTGTCATCGCCTCTTGAATAAATTTGTTGTTTATTGCTTTCTTTGTTTGGTTTTCATAGCTTGTCTGCGTTGAAAACGAGTTTATAACAAGCACAAGACAATCCGCAACATCATTAAAATTAATTTTGGATTCACTTTTATTATACTTGTTATTCTGCTTTAAATATTGGTCTATTGCATAAACAAATGCGTTTCTGACCGCCTTGTCCGGCGAACCGCCGTGTTCAAGAAAGCTTGAATTGTGATAATATTCCAGAAAACTGATTTTATTGGAGAAACAGAACGCAACCTGCATTTTCATTCTGTAGTCCTCTTTATCCTCACGGTCACGTCCCTCACGTTCACATTCCCAGCTCTCTACCGTGGTAAAGCTGTCCTCGCCGACAGCCTCTTTGATATAGTCGACAATACCGTTTTCATAGTAATACTCGCGCATTTCCATGCCGTTGTCCGTTTCGGTATACAAAATGAATTTCAAGCCCGCATTTACCATTGCCTGTTTATTCAAAACGTCCTCAAAAAATTCGGGAGGGATATTTATATCCGTAAATACGTCCGTATCGGGTTTCCAATGCTGCGTCGTCCCCGTTGAGTTTGTTCTCACCGGCTCTTTTGTCAGTCCGCCTACATTCTCGCCTTTTTCAAAGTGAAGCGTATATTTTGTTTTGTCACGGATAACCGTAACGTCCATAAATTCACTGCTGTACTGCGTTGCGCACGCTCCGAGTCCGTTTAAGCCAAGACTGTATTCGTACATACCGTTTTTATTGTTATCGTATTTTCCTCCCGCATACAGCTCGCAGTAAACCAGCTCCCAGTTAAACCGTCCCTCTTTTTCGTTATAGTCAAGCGGTATTCCTCGTCCGTTATCCTTTACTTCGATTGATTTATCCTTAAACAGCGTGACCTCTATCAGGTCACCGTAGCCCTCTCTCGCCTCGTCAATCGAATTTGAAAGTATTTCAAAAAAAGAGTGTTCGCAGCCCTCAAGTCCGTCTGAGCCGAATATTACGGCAGGACGTTTTCTTACTCTGTCCGCACCCTTCAAGCTTGTTATGCTTTCATTTCCGTAATCCTGTTTCTTTCTGGGCATAATTTCCTCCAATTATACTATATAATATTCTATTATACAACCAAATTACAAATTTGTCAAATTCACGAATATTAAATTATTGTTACGAATCTGATATTTCCGCCGCACATGGCTTATTGTACTCACTTAATTCAAAACTTATAACAAAAAGGGGGCTGCTGTATTTAGCAGCAATCCCCTTAAAACAGTCCGGATATTACTCCGCCACTGTCAACATCTATATTTTCCGCCGCCGGAAGCTTAGGCAATCCGGGCATAGTCATAATATCGCCCGTTTCAACTACTATAAATCCCGCTCCGTTTGAAATCCTTACATTGCTTACAGTAACCGTAAAATCTTTCGGGCAGCCGAGCAATGACGGATTATCCGAAAGCGAATACTGAGTTTTTGCCATGCAGACGGGCTTTTTATCAAGTCCAAATTCTTCAAGCTGCTTTATCTGTTTATTTGCACGCTTTGAATACTCAACGCCCGAACCGCCGTAAATTTTCTTTACAATTTGTTCGATTTTGTCCTTTATCGAATCATTCACATCATATGCCGGCTTATACTCGGCTTTATTATTGTCTATTGCGTCAAGTACTTTTTGAGCAAGCTCGATTCCTCCCTCTCCGCCTTTTGCGAATACCTCGGACAGCGCACATTCAGCGCCCCATTCACGGCACATATCCGTAACAATTTTCAATTCCTCATCGCTGTCGGTATCGAAACGGTTAACCGCAACAACCACCGGTGCACCGAACCCCTTCATATTTTCTATATGCTTTTGAAGATTTACTATACCTTTTTTCAAAGCCTCCGTATTTTCTTCCTTTAAGTCGGTTTTCTTAACGCCGCCGTTATATTTCAGTGCTCTGACCGTAGCGACAATTACAACCGCATCGGGTCGAAAACCCGCAAAACGGCATTTTATATCCATAAACTTTTCAGCACCCAAATCCGCACCGAAGCCCGCCTCAGTTATCGTGTAATCAGCCATTTTCATGGCAAGCTGCGTTGCTCTTATACTGTTGCAGCCATGTGCGATATTTGCAAACGGACCGCCGTGAATAAGACACGGCGTATGCTCCAAAGTCTGTACAAGATTCGGATTTACTGCGTCCTTCAAAAGCGCAGCCATAGCGCCCTCAGCCTTTAAATCTCTTGCATAAACGGGCGCACCGCTCCTGTTATATCCTATTATAATATCTCCCAGACGTTTCTTCAAATCGTCCATATCGGACGCAAGGCAAAGTATTGCCATAACCTCCGACGCAACGGTAATCATAAAGCCGTCCTCTCTGGGAACGCCATTTATTTTACCGCCCATTCCGACAACTATTTTTCTAAGCGCTCTGTCGTTTGTATCGACAACCCTTTTCCATGATATATTGGTTACGTCTATATCAAGCGCATTTCCCTGATGAATGTGATTGTCAATCATTGCCGACAAAAGGTTGTTTGCCGCTGTAATAGCGTGCATATCGCCCGTAAAATGTAAATTTATATCCTCCATCGGAACAACCTGCGAATAGCCGCCTCCCGCTGCTCCGCCCTTTATTCCCATAACGGGACCCAATGACGGTTCTCTTAATGCAAGCACACATTTTTTACCCAAACGGGTCAATGCGTCCCCCAAGCCTATTGTGGTTGTGGTTTTTCCTTCTCCGGCAGGCGTGGGGTTGATAGCCGTTACAAGCACAAGCTTGCCGTCCTCCTTATCTACAAATTTTTTGATAACGTCCTGCCCGAGCTTTGCCTTATATTTCCCGTAATATTCCGGCTCGTCACTTTCAATTCCAAGCTTTGACGCAATATCTCTGATATGCAGCATATTCGCTTGGTGAGCAATTTCAATATCCGATAACATAAAAGTCTCCTTTCGTATATCAAATAAACCTCAAATAGAGCTGGGCGAAATCACCCAACTCTGAAATCGGCAATTTAAGCTTTCCAATCAGTTATTTGAAAAATAACCTCTGTCTTCTCTTACCTTTCTGAGCAGCAAATCAAGTCTGTGTTCAACGTCATTCAAAACGTCGTCAACATACTGGTCAGTGTCAGTCTTTATATCCATAGCTTTCTTCTGAGCATCATTAACAAGCTCATTAGCCTGCTCGTATGCGCATTTTGTGATTTCATGTTCGTCAATAAGCTGCATCTGAGTTTCTTCGGCATTCTTTTGAATCGTTTCGGCTCTGCTTTCAGCCTCGCTCAAAATTCTCTGTCTTTCTTCTTTCACCCATTTTGCTTCTTTCAGTTCATCAGGATAAACCAAACGAATTTCCTGAATGTAGTCAAGAAGCTCGTCCTTGTCAATCATCACTTTTCCCGTAAGAGGAACAGCGGAAGCCTTTTCAATAGTCTCCTCCATCATATCGACAATTTCCATGATATCCATATCCATGTCCATCTTTTTTCATTCCTTTCAGCTTATTTATATTTTTCTTGTATTTTATTAATTATTTCGGCAGGGACAAGACCTGTCAAATCCCCCCTAAATCCTGCAAGCTCCTTAACCATGCTGGAGCTTATGTATGAATATTTTGAATCCGTCATCATAAACATAGTTTCATATTCGGGATTCAATGCCTTATTCAACAGCGCCATCTGGAACTCATACTCAAAATCCGCAACCGTCCTTAATCCTTTGATTATAACCGAAGCCGATTTCTCTTTCACAAAATCAACAAGCAAGCCTGTAAAACAGTCAACCTCGATATTATTCATATCCAAAGTAACCTCTTTAATCATGCCGACTCGTTCTTCCGGCGTAAATACCGGATTTTTGCCGCTGTTATTAAGCACTCCGACAACAACCCTGTCATACAGCTTGGCTGCTCTTTTTATTATATCCAAATGACCGTTTGTTATCGGGTCAAAGCTTCCGGGATAAACCGCAATTCTCATAGATACTCTCTTACCTTTCGTAAAACTATCCTGCTTTATATACGGTTATATATGTTCTTCCGTATTTTCGCTGTTTTATACATTCCAATCCTTCCGGCTCACCGCAAAAATCGGCATCGTCGCTTTCAAGAACAATAATTCCGCCGACCGCCATAATTCCGTTTTTAACAATCTTATCAAGAACAGGTTCTATAAACCCCTTGTTATACGGCGGGTCAAGAAAAATTATGTCAAACCTTTCCGTACATTTATCAAGATAACTCATAACATCGGTATTCAATACCTTACAGCTATCCCCATAGCCGAGAGTTTGTATGTTTTTTGTTATAATATCCACGGATCTCTTGTCCTTATCCGTACACACAGCATATGCAGCGCCTCTTGACATTGCCTCCAGAGCCAAAGCACCGCTGCCGCAAAATGCGTCAAGCACAGCCGAATCAGCAATATAATCCTGAATCAGATTAAACATCGACTCTTTAACCCTGTCTGTTGTCGGGCGTATATTCATACCCTCAAAATCCAACAGCTTTCTGCCTCTGTGCTTTCCGGATATTATTCTCATACATACTCCTCCATATTGTATATTATATTCTATCCTAAAAATGCAAAAAGGTCAACACTATTTGCAATATTTCTATAAAAATCACAAAATGACAATGATTTTGTAACATTTTTGATACAATATTACAAAATCATTACATTGCAAAACCATATATTTACATATATCGCAGGGGTGCCGCTTGTACGGCATCCCCGCAAATAATCATATATCAGAATTTATTTCTCTTTACGTATGTCGTATGCAAAAGCTTATGTGCCTTCTCCTTGCCGGGAGCTTCAAAATACTCATCATAAAGCATTTTCACAACAGGGCTTTCATGCGACTTTCTGTACTGAGTTTCAAAATCAAAGTCATAAAGCGCTTTTGCTCTCAATGTTTTCAGGTCAACATTATTTCTTACGCTGTCACTCTGTGTAGGCTGACCTCCGCCGTTTATACAGCCGCCGGGGCACGCCATAACCTCAACGAAATCATAATGTCTTTCACCGCTCTTTAAGCCGTCAAGAATCTTTCTTGCATTTCCGAGCCCCGATGCAACGGCAACTCTAAGTTCTTTTCCGCCAAGAGTATATGTAGCCTCTTTGATTCCCTGAGTACCTCTTACCTCCTTGAAGTCTATCATATCAGATTTACCCTCAAGAACCTCAGCCGCAGTTCTCAAAGCAGCCTCCATAACGCCGCCCGTAGCGCCGAATATTGCACCCGCACCCGTAGCGATTTCAAACGGGTCGTCGAATTTGGCGTCAGGCAAATCCGTAAAGTCCATACCCGCACGCTTAATCATCTGCGCAAGCTCTCTTGTTGTAAGAGATACATCAACATCCGCAAAATCAAATGCGTGTTCTTCCTCTCTTGTACACTCAAATTTCTTTGCCGTACATGGAATGATACTTACAACAAACAAATCATTCGGGTCAATTCCCTGCTTTTGAGCATAATATGTCTTTAAAACTGCGCCGAACATCTGCTGCGGTGATTTACAAGTCGAAAGATTCGGCATAAAATCTGGATACTGATGCTCAATAAACTTAACCCAGCCTGGGCAGCAGCTCGTGAACATCGGCATTGTATCGCCGTTTTTAATTCTTTCAATAAGCTCTGTGGCTTCTTCCATAATTGTAAGGTCAGCCGTAACGTCCATGTTGAATACGCCGTCAAGTCCCAGACGTTTCATAGCGGCAACCATCTTACCCTCTGCATTTGTTCCGACAGGCATACCGAAAGCTTCGCCCAACGTTGCTCTGATTGACGGAGCGGTAAATGCAACAACGTGCATTTTCGGGTCTGCGATTGCGTCCCAGACAACATCTGTCTGATTTTTCTCCGACAGTGCACCCACAGGACAGGCAACGATACACTGTCCGCAGCCTACGCAGTTTGATTCGTTCAAATCTCTTTCAAATGCACTTCCTATATGAGTTCTGTATCCTCTTGCTATTTCGCCGATTGCTCCGACAGTCTGAATCTTGTTGCAGGCAGCGGTACAGCGGCGGCAAAGAATACATTTATTGTTATCTCTTACGATATAAGGCGATGAATTGTCAATCTCATACTGCGGCTCCTGGCTCTCGAATACGTCCTCATCAACGCCGTAATCGTTTGCAAGCTTCTGAAGCTCGCAGTTCGTGCTTCTTGAACATGACAAGCACTTTTTATGATGCGTCGAAAGAATAAGCTCAAGAGTTGTACGTCTTGATTTTCTTACCGCCGGAGTATCTGTATAAACCTCCATGCCCTCGGCTACGGGATAAACACATGACGCCACAAGACGGCTTCTGCCTCTTTCAACCAATTCAACTATACATACACGGCATGAGCCTATGCAGTTTACGTCCTTTAAATAGCATAAGGAGGGTATTTCAACATTAATCTCCTTAGCTGCCTGAAGAATGGTGTATTCTTCGGGAACAGTAACGCTTATTCCGTTTATTTTTAATGTTACCATATCTGAATTCCTCCTGTTATTTCTTTATGATTGCGCCGAATTTACAATTCTTCATGCAGACTCCGCACTTAATACACTTATCCTTGTTAATCTTATGCGGTTCTTTAACCGAACCCTCTATTGCGTCAACAGGACAGTTTCTTGCACACAGCGTACAGCCCTTACATTTATCTTCGATAACCTCATATGAAAGAAGCTTCTTACATACGCCTGCCGGACAAGTCTTATTCTTTACATGAGCCTCATACTCGTCCCCGAAATAGTGCATTGTCGAAATAACGGGATTGGCTGCTGTCTGACCCAAAGCGCAAAGAGATGTTGTGTGCATATGGTCGCAGAGTGTCTTAATCTTGTCAAGAACATCTGGACCTGCCTCGCCTCTTGTAATCTTGTCGATATATTCGTACAGTCTCTTTGTACCGATACGGCACGCCGTACATTTACCGCATGATTCGTCAACCGTAAATTCAAGGAAGAACTTAGCAATGTCAACCATACAGGTATCCTCGTCCATTACGATAAGACCGCCCGAACCCATCATTGAGCCAAGCTTAATCAGGTTGTCGTAGTCAACGGGAACATCAATATGCTCGGCAGGAATACATCCGCCCGAAGGGCCTCCCGTCTGAGCAGCCTTGAATTTCTTGCCGTTGGGAACGCCTCCGCCGATTTCTTCAACGATTTCTCTCAATGTTGTTCCCATTGGGACTTCAACAAGTCCGACATTGGTTATCTTTCCGCCCAAAGCGAATACCTTTGTACCCTTTGATGTTTCCGTACCCATCGAACTGAACCAGTCTGCACCCTTTAATATAATCTTACATACGTTTGCATATGTTTCAACGTTATTCAATATTGTCGGCTTACCGAACAGACCCTTGATTGCCGGGAACGGCGGTCTGGGTCTCGGCTCACCTCTGTTACCCTCTATTGATGTCATAAGAGCCGTTTCCTCTCCGCAGACAAATGCACCTGCACCAAGACGAAGCTCTATGTCAAATGAAAAATCCGTTCCGAATATATTATCGCCGAGCAAGCCGTATTCCTTAGCCTGTGCAATAGCAACATTCAATCTGTTTACGGCAACGGGGTATTCGGCACGAACATATATATAACCCTTGTTTGAACCGATTGTATAGCCCGCAATAGCCATAGCCTCAAGAACCGTATGCGGGTCACCCTCAAGAATTGAACGGTCCATAAACGCACCCGGGTCGCCCTCGTCCGCATTACAGCACACATACTTCTGGTCGCTTACGGAAGCCTTCGCAAACGCCCATTTGCGCCCGGTCGGGAAACCTCCGCCGCCTCTTCCTCTCAAGCCCGAATCAAGAAGAGTCTGGATAACGTCATCGGGCGTCATTGACGTAAGAACCTTTGCCAGAGCCTGATAACCGTCTGTCGCTATGTATTCTTCAACATCCTCGGGGTCGATTACACCGCAGTTTTTAAGAGCAACTCTGAGCTGCTTTTTATAGAAATCAGTTTCCTGCAAGGATTTTATCGTTCCGTCCTCACATATGGTATGTTCGTAAATAAGATGCTTTACGACATTTCCGTTTATAAGATGCTCCGTAACAATTTCGTGTATACTTTCCGGTTGAACTCTTGCATAGAATGCGCCCTCCGGATATACTATCATGATAGGTCCGAGCGAGCAAAGTCCGAAACAGCCCGTTCTTACGACCTTAACTTCATTTTCAAGATTATTTGCCGCAATTTCCTCGTGCAGTGCGTCAATTACCTTTTGACTGCCCGATGAATGACATCCCGTACCTCCGCAAACAAGCACCTGATATTTATAGCCCGATTTATTCTCGGCTCCCTCGTTTCTCATTGAAACGATGTCTTTCATTTTATCGCGAATTTGATTTAATTCTTCAATAGTCAGCATTCATGTCCCCTCCTTATTACGCTTTATATTTATTAATCATACCGTCAACCTGGTCAACTGTCATTCTTCCGAAAACATCCTCGTCAACCATTACAACGGGAGCAAGTCCGCAGGCTCCCACACATCGGCATGAATCAAGCGAAAATAGTCCGTCGGGAGTACATTCGCCGCACTTAATTCCAAGATGTTCCTCTATAGCGGCAAGTATCTTGTCGGCGCCCTTAACATAGCACGCCGTGCCAAGACAGACGCTTATGCGATGCTTGCCCTTAGGCGTAAGCGAAAATTGAGAATAGAACGTTGCCACGCCGTATACCTCGCTTAATGTTGTCCCCAAGCCCTCGGCAACCATAGTCTGCACTTCTATCGGCAGATACCCATAGATTTCCTGTGCTTTCTGAAGTGCAGGCATCAATGCGCCCGGCTGTGATTTTTCTTTTTCCAGAAAAGCTTTAAGCTCAGCTTCCTGAGCTTCAGTCCCGCTAAACGGGATTGTTGATTTGCTGTTCATTCAGTTGTGCCTCCTTTTATTTCCTGTTATATACTATTTAATATAACAACTATATATCATCTTATATATTATAACACGTTACGGCATTTTTTTAAATAGTGACTTATGTATAATTTGCAATATGTTTTTTGTAGAAATAGCACTACATATGAATATTTGTTCAATTTTTAACAAATAAAAAACGGAGCACATGCTCCGCTCTTTATTTTACCGTATCGAGATACGATTCCAGATTTGATTTTACCACCGTAACATTCGGTCCGTATATTACCTGAACACCGTTACCCTTTTTTATAACTCCGGCAGCTCCGGAATCCTTCAGAATCTGCTCATTTACAAGCGACGCATCTTTTACCGTCACCCTTAATCTTGTCGCACAGCAGTCGATATCGGAAATATTATTTTTTCCTCCGAGTCCCTCTGCTATTTTTGACGACTGATTATTTTTTGCGCCGTCTTTCTTTGCGTTTACGTCTGCTCTTGTATACAGCTTTGTTTCCTCTGTGTCAATCTCACGTCCCGGGGTTTTCAAATCCCATTTCTTGATTATAAACGAGAACAGCAGATAGTATACGGCAAAGTATGCGATACCCACTATAATAACCCAATACCAGCTCGTTTTGGCATTGCCCTGCATAATTCCGAACAGCGTCAGGTCAATCAATCCTCCCGAAAACGTCATTCCCACACCTACATTGAATACGTGCATAAGCATATACGCAAGTCCCGCAAACACGCAGTGTATAACATACAGAAACGGTGCTACAAACAAAAACGTAAACTCTATAGGCTCTGTGATACCCGTAAGCATTGACGTGAGTGCCGCCGACAGCAGCAAGCCTCCCGCAACCTTTCTTTTTTCGGGTCTTGCGCATCTGTACATTGCAAGGGCAGCCCCCGGCAAGCCGAAAATCATAAGCGGAAATTTACCCGACATAAATCTCGTCGCAGATACTGCGAAATGTTCAACAGACGGGTCTGAAAGCTGTGCAAAGAATATATTCTGTGCGCCCTCCACAAGCTGACCCTTGACCTCCATTGAACCGCCGACCACCGTCTGCCAGAACGGTATATAGAACACATGATGAAGTCCGAACGGAATCAATGCTCTTTCAGTAACTCCGTACACAAACGTACCGAAATAATTTGATTTACGGACAAAATCACCTATGTGCATAATAACCGTCTGTATCGGAGGCCATATAAAATACATCAGTATACCGACAAGCAGATACACCGCCGCCGAAACAATCGGAACAAATCTCGTTCCGCCGAAGAACGATAACACCTGCGGCAGCTGAATTTTATAAAACCTGTTATGCAGAGCCGCCGTTCCCAGTCCGACTATGATACCGCCGAATACTCCCATATTAAGCGAATCAATACCGAGAACATTCGTGGTCGCTCCGACTATACCTTTCTGCGCTTCAAGCTCCGCTATACTGCCGTAATTCAGATTAATCAACGCTCCGATAGATGCGTGCATTATAAAAAATGCTATAACCGAGGCAAGAGCCGCAACCTCTTTTTCACGCTTTGCCATGCCTATTGCAACGCCTATCGCAAACAGCAGCGGCAGATTTGTAAATACTATGTTTCCCGCCTCGTTAAAAACGGTCAGTATCGAGTATATAACTGTACCTTTACCCATTATGCCGGTAAGATTATATGTGTTAAGCATCGTTTCATTCGTAAACGAACCGCCTATTCCCAAAAACAATCCCGCCACAGGCAAAATTGCTATCGGTAGCATGAACGAACGCCCTACACGCTGCAATACCCCAAAAACTTTATCCTTTTTTTTCACGCTAAAACCTCCTTAATGAGAAACGTGTATTTTTGCTTTTGGGTTATTATAATACCAATACTGTTTTTTTATTCATTTTTACATTACTTCAAAATCAAATACTCTGAATTTTTCATCACCGTGTGTTGTCATCGGAATAAATCTCACAGTTTTTGCGGTTTTATCAACATCGTGCATAACAAAACGTTTTCTGTTGTCCTTGACATGAATCGTTTCGGTTTCTCCGTTTTCTTTTATTAATTCTATCCGATATTCCTTTATAAGCGTCTGCGGCAGCTTGAATCTTGTCTCATGCAGCGGATAATTGCACGGCATATTATGATAATTTCTGTTAAGATTGCTGTCAAAAATCAAACGTATTTTATTAATCTGCATATCTTTTTCAAATTTATACTCAATTATATCTCCGTCTGCTCCGAGCCATAAATTTTCTTTGCCTCTGTCCTTGCCGTTACGCACAATATCATCACTGCACCGTGCCGATTTTGAAAGCTCCGAAACGTTTCTATCATGCCATGGAATATAACAGTCGTCGTCCATAAGCCGATTCTGTAATTTTTTTATATCAATTTTATCTATATCGCAATTGTCCCTGACCGCCTGAGCCGCCGCCGTTCCGAGCGCCTGACCCAAAACCGCACACGTTGCCATAACTCTTGTTGAACTTAGCGCCGCATGAGTTACGCTGATATTTCTGCCCGCAAAAACAAGATTTGATATATTTTTTGAAATCATACTTCTCAGCGGTATTCCCCACGGGCTTGGTGCCGGGTGATAAATTGTCGGATGTCCGTCACGGTAATAAAACCCCTGCGGAAAATGGTCGTCCATCGTCCAGCCCGCATATGCAACAATATCGTTAAAACGCCCTTCATTTTCAACATCGTTTTGATTTACAATATATTTTCCGACATATCTGCGGCTTTCACGCTTTCCCGGTAAAAAGCCTATCCATTCAAGCTCCCAGTTATCAACTCCGTGGTCGCCCTTATTCTTCATATGGTCCCATACTCCATAACAGATTTTAAGCAGCTCATCACGGCATTTGTCGGTATCGTGAATACAATCCCATTCACCGCCGACCTCAATCCACCAGAAATTATTATTTCTGTCATGGTATTTAAACGGTAAATCCTCGTCCGTTTCATATGTATACGCCCACTCGGGAGGAATAAATTCCTGTTTTTCGGCAGTTTCTCTAATCTGAAACAGACAGCTCATGCCCATTGTCTTTTTATCGGCTGCGTCAGGCGGTATCGTTTCGTTAAATTCGCTTTTTGCTTCTCTGCCGTACATAAATTCTGCACCCGTAAGCGTCGAAAGAATCGAATCCCCCGAGCAGTCGGCAAAATATTTTGCCTCTACGGCATGAAATGTCTCCGCATTGGACTGCCATGCTTTTATGCTTTTTATTGTATTTCCGTTCATCTTTGCGTCAAGACAGCTTGTATTAAGCAAAAGCGTAAGATTTTTTTCCGCCTCTGCCTTTTCATACAAAACACTGCTCCAAATCGGAAACTTTAAATTTTTATTCTGATAGAAATTTTCAAGCATAATTTCTTCGATTATGCCCGTTTCCCTGTTATCCTCGCCGTGCGCTCCGCATATCCACATACGAATCTCCTCCGACGCATTTCCGCCGAGCACTGCCCTGTCCTGAATAAGAACAGTTTTAATTCCGTTTCTCGCCGCCGCAATTGCACAGCAAAGCCCCGACATTCCGCCGCCTATAACGCATAAATCGGTATTGTAATTGATTGTTTTCATATTATCCTCCGTTCCGACAACCAAGCCTAACACGAAAAAGAAGCAAGCAGATTACTCAAAATCAATCCGCTGATGTATATATATACTTCAAGGGTTGATTTCGAGATAAGATGCGCCGCTTATTTTTTGCGTTATCCTCCTTGACATTATTTTTTATCTATAGTATAATATTAATACAAATTCAAAGAAAAACCTTTGTTTTTGAGTACAAAATACATTGTTTTTGTCCACGGAGGAAGGCTTTTATGTATGATATGACGCCGATAAAAAACTATATTATATTTTTAAAACAAAAAATGAAATTAGCGGTAACCGTTCACATAACAAAATACAAAAACATAGAAATTCCGCTTTTTTTATCGCAGTTCAATACGCATGACAATTCTTACTGCCTGAACCTTAAATCACGCCCAAGCATACAGCAGCACTGTACCGAAAAACAGAAAGCAGTATTTGAAAAGGCGTGCGGCGGTTCATTCTGCGGAGTATGCCATGCGGGCGTATGTGAGTATGTTTACCCGATTTTTAATAACAATTCACCTGTCGGATTTATCTGTGTAAGCGGATATAAATGTGATAATTACGCCAAATACATAGAAAGAATTTCGCATAAATATAAAATTCCGAAATCTTCGCTTAATACGTCCTATTCTTCTCTTAAAAGCAAGATGCCGCCCAAAGAATCAATTGATACGCTTATTGCTCCCCTATGCCGTATGCTGGAGCTTGCGTACATAAAAGCCGATAATGATACCCGCAGAGAATTTTCAATGGGTGAAAAAATCGAAAATTATTTGCGTTTAAACCGCAGTGACAGCATTACATCAAAAGATATTTGCCGACAGTTTAATTGCAGCCGTTCATATATGAGCCGTGAATTTAACCGTCATACAGGTATGAGTATAAGAGAATACCTGACAGCGCTCCGTATTGACGACGCAAAATCAATGCTTGTCAATTCCAAGCTGAATATTACGGAGATTGCTTTAGCCATAGGGTTCGGCGACAGCAATTATTTCTCATATTTATTCAAAAAAATAACTGGATATTCCCCGTCCGAATATAGAAAAAACGGGACTGCTTAAACAGTCCCGTTTTTTTATATTATCGTTCCGCCGCCAACAACGTTGTCACCGTCATACAAAACGACAGCCTGTCCTTTTGTAATCGCACGCTGCGGCTCGTCAAACTCAACGCTGATTGTATTATCGTCAAGCTGAATAACCGTCGCCGGCTGTTCTGTCTGCCTATAGCGTATTTTCGCTTTCACGCGCATCGGCTCGTCTATCCTGTCCGTTGAAATCAAGTTTATATCGGTTGCTTTAAGCGAGCTTGTAAACAGCTCCTCACTCCTGCACAGCGTAACGGTATTGTCATCGGGACAAATACTTTTTACATAAAACGGCTCGTCCGAAGAAATACCAAGTCCCTTATGCTGACCTATCGTGTAATATATTATTCCCTTATGACATCCCATAACATTTCCCGACGTATCTTTAAAATCACCGCAAGGATATTCTCTGCCAGTGTATTTTTTTATAAAGTCGGCATACGTACCGCTCTGCACAAAGCAAATATCCTGACTGTCATGCTTTTTGGCATTTATAAATCCATGCTCCTGCGCAATTTCTCTGACCTCGGATTTTCTTAATTCTCCAAGCGGAAAAAGCGTATGCGCAAGCTGTTCCTGAGTCATTGAATACAAAACGTAGCTTTGGTCCTTTGTTTCGTCAACCGCCTTTTTCAGCAAAAAGCGTTCTCCGTTATGCTCTATACGTGCATAATGTCCCGTAACCACATAATCGTAACCTATTTCCATTGCACGCTGATACATTTTATCGAATTTCAAATATCTGTTGCAGTCAATGCACGGATTCGGAGTTCTGCCGTTTTCGTAATCATTTATAAATCTTTCAATGACTGCATCTTTAAAGCAATCCGAAAAATTGAATACAAAATATTTCATTCCGAGAGAATATGCAACACTTCTTGCGTCCTCAACGTCCTCCAGAGAACAGCAGGTATTTGCACGCGGATTTACTATATCATCGCTGTCGAACAGTTTCATAGTTGCGCCGATACATTCCAGACCGAGATTTTTTGTAAGCAAGGCTGCGACGCTTGAATCAACGCCGCCGCTCATAGCTATAATTGCTTTTTTCATTATAATCACCTTTAAATTCCGAAAAAACCGCAGACAATTTTAATATGTCTCGCTTATTTCTACGGCATTCACATCGTTTGTTACATACCAACGATCCATAACAAAGCTTCGTCCTTCGCCCTCAAACCCAAATAAGGTACTACTTGTCCATGTATGGTAAACATTAACCCCGTATCTTTGTTTTATAAGTTTAATACAATCCTCAAGCGTAATGTGGTATAATGCACCGTATTTCTCAGGCGCTCCCTCTTTAAGTGTAACCGTATTTTGCTGAGACTGCTCCCATTTTTGAATACGCAGTTTTGTTCCGTCAAGATAATCAAGTGCATATTTCTGCTGACCCGCATTCATCTTACCCCAATTCGCATCGCAAAACCACTGAAATTCATCCTTTGCCTCATAGTACAAGCCTCTGTCAAAATAACTTATACCCTTGCTCATTCCGCTGTCAAATTGGTTTCTTGGCATTGCAAATGATACAAGAGGCATATTCGCTGTCAATACAGTTGCTGTTATCAGCGCCGATATTTTTTTCATTTATGTTCTCCTTTCGTTATTAAAGCAGATGCTTGCGCAATTCTTCGACGCTCTGCTTACAGATATAAGACGGAGCTATATCAAATATTGTCTTGCAGCCGTTTTGACCCTCTTTATGAAGTCTGTATGCGGCTCTTGCATATGCAACAAGTACAGACGATGTAAACTCGGGATTGGAGTCAAGCTTCAGGCTGTATTCGATTATATGCTTGTTTTCGCCGTTCATTCCCGTTTGACCGCTTCTGATAACCATTCCGCCGTGAGGAATACCGTTATGGTTGGCTTTCAGTTCTTCCTCGGAAATAAAGTATACGGTTGTATCATAATCGGCAAAATAATTCGGCATTGTCTTGATTTCGTTTTCAATGCGAGCCTTGTCTGCTCCGTCCTCAACAACAACGTAACATTCTCTTGTATGCTTTTGGCGTGTTGTCAGCTCGGGATTTTCACCGTTTCTGACAGCCTCTACGGCAGCGTCTACGGGAACGGTGTACTGTCTTGCGTCTATAACGCCCTCAATTCTGCGGATAGCGTCGGAATGACCCTGGCTTACGCCCTTGCCCCAGAATGTATAATCATGACCGTCGGGCAAAATTGCGTTTGCATACAAACGGTTCAGAGAGAACATTCCCGGGTCCCAGCCGATTGAAATAATACCGATATGACCGCTTTCCTTTGCAGCTTTATCAACATCTTCAAAATGCTCGGGAATCCTTGCATGAGTGTCAAAACTGTCTATAACATTAAAATATTTTACATATTCAGGCGTTTGTTTCGGAAGGTCTGTGGCACTTCCGCCGCAAAGTATCATTACGTCTATTTTATCCGCCATTTTCGGAGCGTCCTCTGCCGGGTAAACCGAAACTCCGTCCGTAAGTATCTTTACCGTTGACGGGTCACGTCTTGTAAATACTGCGGCAAGCTCCAAATCGTCGTTTTGCTTTATCGCACATTCAATTCCCCGTCCGAGATTTCCGTAGCCCATAATTCCAATTCTGATCTTCATTAATATCAACTCCTAAACATTAATTATTTATATTGTATCAGAAAACCCATAAAAATACAATAGTTTATCAAAAATTAATTTAACACTGTGTAATTTTTGTCAGATTTGAACGCATTTTCCAAATTATTTGTCAAATAAATTTCACCTTCATTATCAATAAAAATTGCTCCCAAATGCTGATTACCCGACAGATATTCAAGACTTTTATCAATTCCCATAACAAAAAATGCGGTTGAAAGCGCATCACATTCTGCGGCACATTCACCTATGACCGTGACGGATGCAAGATTATTTTTCGGATTTTTCCCTGTTGACGGGTCAAGTATATGATGATATAAAATATTATCCTGCGTAAAATTGCGCTGATACGTCCCCGATGTCACAACAGCTTTATCCGTTACCGAAACCGTACCGATATATTCGGACGGCGACTTTGGATTTGCAATGCCTATTTTCCACAGAGAATGTGATTTTTTACCGAGTGCATACACATTCCCGCCCAATGAAAGCAATGCCGAAGAAACATTGTTTTCCTTTAAATTTTCAACAATCACATCGGTCGCATAGCCCTTTGCAATTCCGTCTATATCTGTTTTTGTGCCATTCAGTTCAATTCGGTTATCCGATATACTTATTTTTTTATAACCAGTATGTTCAAGCGCACTTTTCAGTTCACCGTCATTCGGAACATGATAGTCTTTTGTATAAAATCCCCATAAATCAATCAGCGGCGCAACCGTTAAATCAAAACTGCCGTTTGTTTTTTCTGAAAATTCATATGCCGATTTTATCGCCTCTCCTGCATATCCACCGAGTATTCCTCCGCCGTTATCGTTTATCTGCTTTAACAAGCCGTCCGTTTTGTCAAGCTCTCTATCAAGCTCAAACAATATCTGTTCGGCAGAGCTTACGGCAGCAGCGGAATTATCCGAATTTACGGTTATTTGTATAATCGTATCCATTGCAAACATTTGCTTTGCTGCCGTCGACGAACATGAGGAAATAAGCAATGCAAATACAAGCAAAATTTTTTTCATATTAACCTCCTGAGTACCGCCGCCGCAACTATTCCCGTAAATAATCCTGTTAATACTCCGCTTATAATCAATATCGGCAGATAGTATATAATCTGCACCGTATGCGATATTACCGCCGCCGCAATAATCTGACCGATATTATGTCCCAGCGCCCCGACAATGCTTGCCGCAATAATATTTTTCAATACCGCAATAGCCGCAAGCATTGCCAGATAGGCAGTTAAACCTCCTACAGCACTGTACACAAGCGTAACCGTATTGCCCGTAAAAATACTCCCAAGAACAATACGCAAAAGCAATACCGCAAAAGCGTCTTTTTTGCCGAGCCATACAATTGATGTAAGCGTTATGATATTTGCAAGACCAAGCTTTATGCCCGGTATCGGGAACGGCAGAGGGAACTGTGCCTCGATTATAAATATAATCAAAGCCGCCGCTGCCATAACCGAAATTAAAGTAATTCTCTTTGTTTTCATAAATTTCAAAAAAGGGACTGCTGCGTCAGTACAGCAACCCCTCATCATTATTTCTTTGATTTACGTCTTTCGGCAGCAGCCTCTGCTTTAGCCTTCATATCGGACTCTTTCCATGTAGCCCAGAAAGTCGAAGCTATAAAGATTGATGTATACGCACCTGCCGCAACACCGATAATAAGCGGAAGCGCAAACTCTTTTATTGTATTTACGCCTAAGATATAGATAAGAACTATAGTGATAAGCGTTGTTATTGAAGAGTTTATTGTTCTGCCCAAAGTTTCAACAATACTTCTGTTTACTATATCGGTAACAGTATTGTTCTTTTTACGTCCTCTCATGTTTTCACGAATACGGTCAAATATGACAATCGTGTTGTTGATTGAATAACCCACAACCGTAAGCATTGCCGCAATGAACGTTGTGTTAAGAGGAATGTTTGTTATTGTATAAACAGCCGCCATAATGAACACGTTTATCGCCAGCGCAATAACTGCCATAACGGCACTTCTCCACTCGAATCTGATTGCTATATAAATCAGAATACATACAATTGCAAGAAGTGTGTACAATAAAGCCTTTCTCTGAATTTGAAGACCGAACGACGCAGACGCTGACGATACAGACATCAATGCGCTGTCATCAAGACTGTACTTTGTCTTTAATTCTTCAAAAATCTTGTTCTTCATTTCTTCTTCAACGGGAGGTGTTTTTATAACAACCTGATTTCCGCTTTCACCCGAATTTTGAATCGTAACCTTACCCTCAACATTGTTTGAAGAAAGAACATTGTTTACAACATCGGCAATCTCATCATTGTCTATGTTCTTGCCGAAATCAACCTGCATTCTTACACCGCCCATAAACTCAACGTCAAAGTTGAAGCCGCCGTGTACGAAATACATTACAATACCCAAAACTACTATAAGTGCAGGGAGTATCAAAAATTTAATTCTGTTTGCAACGAAATCTTTCATTATTCCTCCGCACCTCCTTTTTTGGTATTGTATATCAGATTTCTGTTCTTAATGCCTATACGAACAACCTGTTTCATAAGGAACTTTGTTATCCATATAGCAGTAATCATACTCAAAACTACGCCGATTCCCAATGTGATTGCAAATCCCGTAACAGCGCCTATACCAGAAATGTAAAGAACAACACAGGTGATAATCGTTGTTACGTTTGAGTCAAGAATCGCAGAGAACGCTTTGTCAAAGCCTGCCTCAACAGACGCTTTTATTGTCTTTCCCAAAGCCATCTCTTCCTTAATTCTTTCAAATATGATACAGTCTGCGTCAACCGCCATACCGATTGAAAGAACGATACCTGCAATAC
Organism: uncultured Clostridia bacterium; assembly: GCA_934454215.1. Taxonomy (GTDB): domain Bacteria; phylum Bacillota; class Clostridia; order UBA1381; family UBA1381; genus Ornithomonoglobus_A. The sequence continues at coordinate 85,879 of CAKSGG010000001.1, read as the reverse complement.
CCGAAAGTGACAGGTTTACTCTGAACAAGCCCATTGCAAGCGAAATCAAGCCTACATAAATCAGCAGTGACAAGCTGGCAATAAGACCCGGAACTCTGTACATGAAAATCATGAACAGCATGATAAGTATTACGCCTATACCCGCCGCAAGCAAGCTTGTGGGAAGTGCGTCCTTACCCAGCTCGGCACCGACAGTTTCCTGTGTTACCTTGTTAAGCTTGAACGGAAGCTGACCCGACTTAATCTTGTTTGCCAAATCCTGCGCCGTTTCGGCTGTGAAATTACCTGATATTATACAAGAATCCGAATTTATTTCTTCACTTACCGACGGTCTTGAAACTTCATTCTCGTCCATCATGATTGAAATATAATTCTTTCCCTCGCCCGACTTTGATGCGGCTGTTTTTGTTGCCTCCGCAAACTTCTGCTTTGCGTCAGCATTAAATTCAACCTTAACATAAGCCTGTGAAGAACCTGTTTCCGTTGTCTTTCCGTATTGATACGAAGCGTCCTTTATATCCGCTGCACCGTCAAGAACAACGTTTCCGTCAGCGTCACGGAATGTAAGCTTTGCAACGTCGCCCAAAAGCTCTGCCGCCTTGTCCGTTTCAAATACGGACGGAATCTCAACGGTAATTTTACCGCCCTCGCTCTTTGATATACGAGCTTCGGTATATCCCGCATTTGTCAAACGTGTCTGGAATATTGATTCAACAATATTCATCTGTTCTTCTGTCGGATTTGCTGTGTCGGCTTGGAAAGTAATAACCGAACCTCCGGCAAGGTCAATGCCCTTCTTGATACCCTTTTCTTCGTCGAATACGCCTTTATAAGTAAAACCGGCAATGTTATAACCAAAGAATGCCACGTAGTTAAGCAGCAATGCAATGAGTACGACAAAGCAAAGAGTAACAATACTCTTTTTCTTCATTGTAGAAAATCATTCCTTTCTTTAAGACCGCATAAGCAGCCTGATTATAATTATACAAAAGATATTATACAACGATAATGCGATTTAGTCAATACTTTTTTTATAACAATAATTTTACAAAAATAATGTACAATGTAACAGTTACACAAGATTTTTCTTAAAAATTCTTGAATAAACAAAAAAAGTGTGATATAATAATCGGCGTGTGTACAAAATAATAAAAAAATAATATCGGAGATTGTAATGAATAGAAAAGAACGTGTTTGTGCATATATTTCATCAAAAGAGTACATTCCGCTGACGGCAGACGAGCTGGCGGCGGTTCTTTGCGTGCCTGCGGACGCACGGGACGAGCTTAACGCAATTCTTGACGAGCTTTGCGGCGAAAACAGAATTTATATAACAAAAAAGCGGCGCTATATGCCGTATGAATCGGAACGTGATACGGTAACTGGAAAGCTTGTATGCAACGCAAAGGGATATTTCGGCTTTGTCAGCACTGCGGACAGGGATGATATTTTTGTGAAAGGCGACGACATGAACGGCGCTTTCAGCGGTGACGAGGTTGTTGTAAGGCTTATCGGAAAAGCGCATAACGGTCACGATGAGGGCAGAGTTATAAGAATTGTATCAAGAGGAAACAGTATTGTTGTCGGCGAATTTTATTCGTTCAACAGCGGATATTCCTATCTGCGCCCCGACAACAGACGTCTGTATACAAAAATAAAAGTTGAGGACGGCGGAACGCTTATCGGCAAGCGTGCGGCGGTTGAAATTACGGAATATACGGATAAAGAAGTATTCGGCAGAGTGATTATGATACTCGGCGATACCGCCTCGGCAAAAAGCTATGTTGAGGGAATTATTCTTGAACATAACATAAAACAGGAATTTGATGAAGAAACGATAATTGAATCAAAAAAAATCCGTGACCGCATAACAAAAAAAGCAGCGGAGGGAAGAACGGATTTGCGCAATAAGCTGATTTTTACGATAGACGGCGACCACGCAAAAGATTTTGACGATGCCGTTTCGCTCGAAATGCTTGATAACGGCAATTATATGCTCGGCGTTCATATTGCCGACGTAACGCATTTTGTAACAGAGGACAGCGCACTCGATAATGAAGCATTTGAAAGAGGTACAAGCGTATATCTTGCCGACAGAGTAATTCCCATGCTCCCCGAAAAACTTTCAAACGGCGTATGCTCGCTCAACCCCGACAAGGACAGGCTGACGCTTTCGGCAATCATGGAAATAGATAAAAACGGCACTGTCGTATCGTACAGCATAGAAAAAACGATAATTCATTCAAAAGCAAGAATGACATATAATAATGTAACAAAAATTCTGGAGGGCGACAAGGAGCTGCGTGAGAAATATTTGTTTCTTGTGCCGACGCTTGAAAAAATGCACGAGCTTTCGGATATTCTTGAAAAAATGCGCAGCACAAGAGGCGCAATAGATTTTGATTTTCCCGAAACATCGGTGCTTGTCGATAAAAAGGGCGAACCGATTGAGATTGTCGGAGATGAAAGAGGAATATCAAATAAAATAATCGAGGAATTTATGCTGACCGCAAACGAAACAATAGCGGAATATGCGTACTGGTCGGAGCTGCCGTTTGTGTACAGAACGCATGAACCGCCTTCATCGGATAAGATAGAATCATTCAATAAATTTATAGCGCATTTCGGCTTAACGATAAAAGGAAAAATCGACAGTGATAACCCCGTCCACCCCAAAGCGCTGCAAAATATTATGGAGGCTGTAAAAGGAACGCCCGAAGAACGCATGGTTGCGTCAACCATGCTTCATTCGCTGATGAAAGCGGAATATAAATCGGAAAATCTCGGTCACTTTGGGTTAAGCGCAAAATATTACTGCCATTTTACATCACCTATAAGGCGCTATCCCGATTTGATAATTCACAGAATTTTAAAGGAATTTATAGACGGGAATTTTGACGAAAAGAGAGTGGCGCACTATACACGCATAGCCGAGCTTGCGGCACAGCATTCGTCCGAAACGGAGATTAATGCCGAATACGCCGAACGTGATGTTGACGATTTGATGAAAACGGTTTATATGTCGGCGTTTGTCGGAGCGGAATTTAAAGCGGTTATTGCAAACACAACCAATTTCGGTATGTTTGCGGAGCTTGAAAACTCCGTTGAGGGACTTATCCGTATGGAAAACATGAACGGTGATTATTTTGAATATGATGAGAAAACATCGTCGCTTATCGGAAAAAGAACGGGCAAAACCTATCGAATCGGTGACGAGATAAATGTCGTGCTGATGAAAACCGATATTGTTCTGAGGCAAATTGATTTCGTGCTGAGCGAGGACGCAACGTACGGAATGTTCAGAAAATTCAAACCCAAGGCTATAGCCGAAAAGAAAGGCAGACGCACATCGGGAAGAAGAAAATTTGTAAAGAGGAAAAAACGTAATGGAAGATAAATTTGAAATTGTTGTTCCTGTACTGTTCGGGCTTGAAGCATTTACCGCAAAAGAAATACGGCGGCTCGGTTACGAAACCGTATCGGTCGAGGACGGCAGAGTTACATTCGAGGGCAGTTACAAAGACGCATACAGAGCAAATCTGTGGCTGCGCACGGGCGAACGTGTGCTTATAAAGGCGGCTGAATTTGAAGCCGTTACATTTGAAGAATTATTTGAAAAAACAAAGGCTGTCGACTGGCAGAGATTTTTAAATATCAGCAGTGCATTTCCTGTAAAGGGACACAGTGTAAAATCTCAGCTTGCAAGCGTACGTGATTGTCAGGCAATCATAAAAAAGGCAATAGCGACAAAAATGTCTCAGCACTGCGGAGCAGAATGGCTGCCCGAGGACGGAGCACAGTATCAAATTCAGTTTTCAATATTAAAGGACAGGGTTACTCTGATGATTGATACGTCGGGAGAACCGCTGCACAAAAGAGGCTACAGACAGTATTCAAACGCCGCTCCGCTGCGTGAAACAATAGCGGCGGCTATGGTAATGATGAGCTACTGGAAATTTGAATACCCCCTGATTGACCCGTTCTGCGGTTCGGGAACAATCCCGATTGAGGGCGCTTTATTCAAGCTCAATATTGCCCCGGGACTTGGCAGAGATTTCGCAATGAACAGCTTTGATCAAATGACGCAAAGTATAATTTCGGAAACCGCCGATGAGGCGCAAAGTCTTGAAAAGGACGTACCCCTTGAAATATATGCGTCCGACATCGATAAATCATGCGCCGAGCTTACACGCAGCAATGCCGAAAAAGCGGGAGTCGGTCAATTTATTACCGTAAGCAGTCAAAAGGCGGAGGATATTTTTATTGACAAGCCTTACGGAACAATTATATGCAATCCGCCGTACGGTGAGCGCATGGGTGAGAAGAAAGAGTGCGAAAAGCTGTATTCAAATATAGGAAAGACTTTCAAAAAGCTTGATAAATGGAGTTATTACATACTCACGTCAAACGAAAACTTTGAAAAGCTTTTTGGTCAGAGAGCAAGCAAAAAGCGCAAAATTTACAACGGAATGATAAAATGCAATATATATCAGTATTTCGGTGAAAAACCGCCGAAAAAGCAAGGAGAAGAAAAAAATGAGAACAAGCTATAAACACACAATAGCCGCTTGCAGTCTGGGATATGTCGTGCAGGCGGTAGTAAATAACTTTGTCCCGCTGCTGTTTGTATTTTTCAGCGCAAATTTCGGAATATCACTTTCAAAGGTGACATTCCTTGTAACGGTAAACTTTGCAATACAGCTTCTGACGGATTTGGTTTCCGCAGGAATTGTAAATAAAATAGGCTATAAAGCGTCGGTCATTACCGCAGACGCAATGGCGGCGGCAGGACTTATTTCGCTCGGCATACTTCCATACATAATCGACCCGTACACGGGACTTTTAATTTCGATTTTACTGTACGCAGTGGGCGGAGGATTACTTGAAGTCGTGGTAAGCCCGATGGTTGAAGCATGTCCGACGGAGCATAAGGCGTCAACAATGAGCCTCCTTCATTCATTTTACTGCTGGGGTCACGTTTTTGTTGTAATACTGTCGACGCTGTTTTTCAAGCTGTTCGGCATGGAAAACTGGAGATATGCCGCATTTTTATGGGCACTGTGGCCGGTTGCCAATATATTCTATTTTATGAATGTGCATATTCCGGAAATCAAGGAGGAGGACGGCGAAGGCGGGCTTAAAGGCATATTATGCTCCGGTATATTCTGGCTGATGTTTATACTTATGGTATGCGCAGGTGCTGCGGAGCTTTCAATGTCGCAATGGTCGTCGGCATTTGCGGAAAAGGGGCTTAACATATCAAAAACCATGGGCGACCTGCTCGGTACGCTTATGTTTGCGCTGTTAATGGGAATATCAAGACTTGTCGGTGCGAAAATCATCGCAAAAATAAGCCTTAAAAGCTTTATGATTTTCTGCTCATGCCTGTGTATTGTAAGCTACCTTATCGCAGGACTTGTTCAAAATCCCGTTATCGCACTTCTCGGCTGCGGTCTGTGCGGATTTTCCGTAGGTATAATGTGGCCCGGTACATACAGCCTTTCGGCAAAGAAAATCCCCAACGGCGGCACGGCTATGTTTGCACTGCTCGCACTTGGCGGCGATATAGGATGCAGCAGCGGTCCTACGCTTGTCGGGCTTGTTTCGGGCGCATTCGGCGACAATCTGAGAGCCGGACTTCTTGCGGCTGTCATATTCCCGATTATCCTGCTCATGGGTATAGCCTCGATGAAAAAGAAATAAATATTTCTGTTGAAATATAAAAATATTTATGATATAATATAAGATATTATTCAGGAAAGGAAGTTTACTGTTATGGAAATAACGAATGATGTAAAGTATATAGGCGTAAATGACCACGAAATAGATTTATTCGAAGGACAATACGTTGTTGAAAACGGAATGGCATACAACTCATATATGATTATCGATGATAAAATAGCGGTTCTTGATACGGTTGACGCTCATTTTGGAGATGAATGGCTTGAAAATCTGCGCCGTGAGCTGGACGGCAGAGAGCCCGACTATCTAATAGTTCAGCACATGGAGCCCGACCACTCCGCAAATATAACAAGCTTTATGGATTTGTATACAGGCGCAAAGGTTGTATCCTCAAAAAAAGCATTTGTGATGATGAAACAATTCTTCGGAACGGACTACAGTGACAGAGCAATCGAAATCAAGGAGGGTGACACTCTCGAGCTTGGCAAGCATACGCTTTCATTTATTGCCGCTCCTATGGTTCATTGGCCGGAGGTTACCGTGACATATGATAACCATGATAAAATTCTATTCTCGGCGGACGGTTTCGGAAAATTCGGCGCTCTTGACGCTGACGAGGACTGGGCTTGCGAGGCAAGAAGATATTATATCGGTATCGTCGGCAAGTACGGCGCACAGGTACAGAGTCTGCTAAAAAAAGCCGCAGCGCTCGATATTGAAAAAATCTGTCCTCTGCACGGTCCGATTTTAACCGAAAATCTTGGTTATTACATAAATCTGTATGATATATGGTCGTCGTATTCCGTTGAGAGCGAGGGCGTTGTGATTGCGTATACATCGGTTTACGGAAACACGAAAAAGGCGGTTGAGCTGTTAGCGCAAAAGCTTAAAGAAAGCGGATGTCCCAAGGTTGCCGTTAATGATTTGGCACGCTGTGATATGGCAGAGGCTGTTGAGGACGCATTCAGATACGGCAAGCTTGTTCTTGCAACCACAACATATAACAATGACATATTCCCGTTCATGAAAGAATTTATAGAGCATCTGACAGAAAGAAACTTCCAAAACAGAACGATTGCATTTATAGAGAACGGCTCATGGGCACCGACAGCCGCAAAGGTAATGAAAAATATGTTTGAAAACAGCAAAAATATTACGTATACCGATACGACGGTTACGATTAAATCTGCACTGACCGAAGAAAATGCGGAACAGATTGAAGTCCTTGCAAAGGAGCTGTTATAATAATTGTCAAATAAGACCGAATGCACACAATAAATGTGTATTCGGTCTTTTATTTTTTGCATATTGACAAATTTAAAAAAAGCTGTTGACAAAACTATATAACAGTGTTATACTGTTATTAATGTAACACTGTTATATCGGAGGCAAACAGATGAGCGAAAATAAAACGCTTGACGCAATTTTTAACGCAGCGGAAACAGAATTTCTTGAAAAAGGCTTTAAATCGGCATCTCTGCGCAATATTGTTAAAACCGCAGGCGTTACCACAGGCGCATTTTACGGATATTATAAAAGCAAAGAAGAGCTGTTTGACGCATTGGTCGGCAAGCATTATGAAACGGTGATGACAAAATTTATCGAGGCGCAGGAAGAATTTGCAGAGCTGCCGCCTGACGGTCAGCGTGATAATATGGGAAAAATATCGGGCGACTGCATGGATTGGATGACAGAATATATTTACAAAAATATTAATGCTTTTAAGCTTATACTTTCCTGCTCCGAGGGTACAAAATACGAAAATATGATTCATGATATGGTAGAAATCGAAGTCGGCGCAACACATAAATTTGCCGAAAACATGGAAACTATAGGCTATCCGAAATATACGGTTGAACCGCAGCTTGAACATATGCTTTGCATCGGAATGTTTTCCGCATATTTTGAGCTTGTTATACACGATATGCCATATGAAAAGGCAAAAGAATACGTTCGTGATTTAAGAGACTTTTATACTGCCGGCTGGAAGAAAATTATGGGGTTTTAATCCCTTTAATTTTTAACATTCAGTTAGGTATAACTAACCGGATATTTGGAAACGGCTGCAGCGTTTCCGTTATCATAGATTAAATTAATTCAAGGAGGAATTTATCTTGAAAAAGCAATCAAATTTATCACGACTGATGAGCTATGCGGGCGGATATAAATATTTAACGTATCTCTCATGGCTTTTGTCTGCCGTCAGTGCGCTTACGGCGCTTGTACCGTTTTGGTACATATGGAAAATCATAAAAGAAATTCTGGCGGTATCACCCGATTTTGCCGCTGCGCAGAATCTTCCGCATTACGGAATAATGGCGGTCATATTTGCAATTCTCTCATTTTTAATTTACATATGCGCTTTAATGTGCTCGCACCTCTCTGCATTCAGGGTTGCAACCAACCTGAGAATCGAAACAACGGAATATATCGCAAAGCTGCCGCTCGGCTTTACCGACTCATTCGGCAGCGGCAGACTGCGCAAAATCATAAGCGACAGCACGGGCGCAACCGAAACTTATCTTGCACACCAGCTCCCCGATAAATACGGTGCAATCGCAACTCCTATAGGTCTGCTTGTTTTGCTTATGGCGTTTGACTGGCGACTGGGACTGCTCAGTCTTTTGCCCGTTATTCTGGGATTTGTAATCATGTCTGCCATGACGGGCAAGCGCATGGAGGAAAAAATGCGTCAGTACGGAAACGCTCTTGCGGCAATGTCGAACGAAGCCGTTGAATATGTACGCGGTATTCCGGTTGTAAAAACATTCGGTCAGTCGGTCTTTTCTTTCAAAAAATTCAAGAGTACGATTGATGAATACGAAAAATGGGTCATAGCCTACACAAAGGATATGCGTATGCCGATGATGCTTTATACCGCTGCGATTAACGGTGTATTTGCATTTTTGATTGCGGGAGCATTTTTGTTCACGCAAAACGGCGTTACCGATAAATTTCTGCTGAATCTTTTGTTTTACATAATCATAACGCCCGTAATTTCCGTAACGCTTACAAAAATCATGTATATGAGCGAAAATAATATGGTTGTGGAGGACGCACTTCAAAGAATTGACAGCATATTGAACACCGAGCCGATGTATGAAAGCCCGTCACCGGCTCACCCCTGCAATTCTTCGGTAGAGCTTAATGATGTTCATTTCAGCTATGACGGCAAAAATGATGTTATCCGAGGTATATCGCTTAAAATAAATCAAGGTGAAACGGTTGCGTTCGTAGGACCGTCGGGCGGCGGAAAATCCACGCTTGCAAGCCTTATATCACGCTTTTTTGACGCAACGGGCGGCAGTATAAAAATCGGCGGTGCCGATGTACGTGATATTCCGAAAGAAGAGCTTATGAATAATGTATCGTTCGTTTTCCAGAACAGCAGGCTGATTAAGGCTTCCATTCTCGATAACGTAAAAATGGGCAAGCCCGACGCATCAATAACGGAAGTTACGGAGGCTTTAAAAGCGGCTCAGTGTATGGATATTATCGAGAAATTCCCTGACGGGCTTAATACCGTAATCGGAACGGACGGCGTATATCTTTCAGGCGGAGAGCAGCAGCGTATCGCAATTGCAAGAGCTATTCTTAAAAATACGCCGATTATTATTCTTGACGAGGCAACTGCCTTTGCCGACCCCGACAACGAGGTGAAGGTTCAATCGGCATTTGCGGAGCTTGCAAAGGGAAAAACCGTTATTATGATTGCTCACAGACTTTCCACTGTGGCAAATGCGGATTGCATATATGTTATTGAAAACGGAAAAATCGCAGAGAGCGGCAAGCGTGACGAATTATGCGCAGCCAACGGCTTATTCGCAAAAATGTGGAATGATTATCAGGCATCGGTAGAATGGAAAGTATCGAGCGAAAGCGTAAAGGAGGACTGAATATTATGATAAAATTGATACAAAAAGCAACAGCATCGTCAAGGGCGGGCGCTGTCGGCTTAATCAAGGGCATAATTGCGTGTGCTTTTCAGAACATCGCTTTTATGATACCCACGGGACTTCTTTACTGCATAACCGCCGATTTACTCGGCGGAAACGTCCCCAATGACAGAACCGCATTTTATATTATCGGGTGCATAGCCTGCTTTGCACTGATACTTATAACGACTTGGTTTCAGTATAACAATACATTTTTCACAACGTATGAGGAAAGCGGAAAAAGAAGAATCAGCCTTGCCGAAAAGCTCCGCAAGCTGCCTCTTTCATTCTTCGGCAAAAAAGACCTTGCCGATTTGACAAGTACTATCATGGCGGACTGCGAAGTACTGGAAAAGGACTGCTCGCATTATTTGCCGGCACTGTTCGGTTCGGTTATTTCCACACTGCTTATTGCTCTGAGCCTGTTTTTCTTTGACGCACCAATGGCAGTCAGCGCACTTTGGGTAATCCCCGTATCGGTACTGATAATAATTTTAAGCTACAGAGTGCAGGATAAATTTCAGCGTAAGAACATGGCGGCAAAAATGACGTGTGCGGACGGGATTCAGGAATATATTGAAACGGTGCGCGATTTAAAAGCCAACAATGCGGAAAATGCTTATCTCAATGGTTTAAAGAAAAAAATTCAAGGCGTTGAAAAGGGCGCTATTTCAGCAGAGCTTGTAACAGCAATTTTCGTTACGTCAGCCGGAATGATATTAAAACTCGGTATCGCCACTGTTGCGCTTGCCGGAGGTATCAGGCTTGCAAACGGCGATATAGACGTTTTGACAATGTTTATGTTTTTGCTTGTTGCGTCCCGTCTTTACGACCCGATGCAGTCGGCACTGCAAAATCTTGCGGCGGTAATCGCTATGAGAACAAACGTTGCACGCATGAACGAAATACTTGACCACCCGATTCAGCACGGAGAAAACGTTCTCACCAACAAGGGCTGCGATATTGTGTTTAATCATGTCGGATTTGCTTATAACAACAGCGAAACAGTTTTAAAAGACGTATCGTTTACGGCAAAGCAGGGTGAGGTGACAGCGCTTGTAGGACCATCGGGCGGCGGAAAAACAACGGTGTCTCGTTTAGCCGCACGGTTTTGGGATAACCAAAAGGGTACGATTACGGTAGGCGGTATGGATATTTCACATATCGACCCCGAAACGCTTATGAATTTGTACTCAATCGTATTTCAGGACGTGACATTATTTAATAATACCATAATGGAAAATATAAGGCTCGGGCGCAAGGGCGCAACCAATGAAGAGGTTCTTGAGGCGGCACGCCTTGCAAACTGTGACGAGTTTGCGGAAAAGCTGCCTGATAAATGGAACACCGCTATCGGAGAAAACGGCTGTGAGCTGTCGGGCGGTGAAAGACAGAGAATTTCGATTGCAAGAGCATTTTTGAAGGACGCACCGATTATTCTGCTTGACGAGGCAACGGCAAGTCTTGACGTTGAAAACGAAACGGCAATACAGACTGCTCTTTCAAGACTTATCAAAAATAAAACAGTTCTTGTAATCGCTCACAGAATGAGAACGGTTGCAGGAGCCAATAAAATCGTCGTTTTAGCTGACGGAGAAGCGGCAGAGCAAGGCTCTCCCTCCGAGCTTATGAACAAGAACGGAATATTTAAAAGAATGTCAGATTTGCAATTGCAGGGACAAAGCTGGAGTATTGAATAAAAATCAAACGGACTGCCGCACTAAATACCGCAGTCCGTTTTTAATTTCTTTTTATATCCGCAGTCACAGTACGCACCGCCCGACGCAAGCGTGTATTTCCGAACAAAATCCGTAACTCCGCCCGCCTCGCTCATCGTATAGTCAAGATGACACATCGCAGTCGTAAGGTCGTAAAGTCCCAGCTCTTTCATCAAAACGCAAATACCGCATTTTGTAAACCGTGCCTCATAGCCGCTGCCGTCGGGATATTCGTAAAAGTCCATGTTCCAGGAATAAGGATTGCGGTCGGCAAATTTCATCACCGCAGTCAATTTCATTTCATCAATATCTTTTTTCGTATATTTTCCCTTTCCGCTTTCACGGCAAAACCATTTCATCAGCGGCGTCATCATAGCCTTTGCATAATATTCGGTCAGTGCTTCGGCATCGGGTCGAAACGGCATCGAAAGAACAAATGCGCCGAGCATTGCGCAGTTTACGATATTTATTTGAAATCTGTCCGTTTTTTCAAATTCGGGCAAAGACGCAATTATCTCTTTATATTTCCGTTTTGCTTTCCGTGCAACATCGTCTGCGTTTACTCCGAACTCGCTTTCCATATTCCGGCGAAAGGATTTTTTAAACAGCAGCCACATTCCCATCGGGATTCCTATGTATTTCATTACCGCCCCTCCGTTTTAATGCAGAAATCGCAGCAGTCATCTCCTCGTCCCAGTGTTTTTGTACGCTGCCAGATAAGCTTTGAGTGCATATGACCGTATGTAATATCATCACTGTCACAGAAACAGTGACACAGCTCGGGGCAGCCGTATTGAATACACGTATCATTATACGGGCATTTTAGCATATCAACACGCCAAACGCCCCCGTCCGTCTGACGCTCAACCGATTTAAACCCCGCTTTTTCACCGAACATTTTTCTCATTCCTTTGGTAAACAAGGCGGGAACTATACGGTACAGGCACGGAATATGTAACAACCCCTTGAGTTTTCCGCACATATTCTCGGCACGCTTTTCAACGTATCTGTGAACGGTGTTTAACGCCTCCTCTTTCGGCATTACCGTCTGTAAGGTTTCATAGGCGGCAAGTCCCGAAATAAAGCTGTAGCCGCCGTCCGCACCGAACCAAATCGTGTCGCCCGTAAACAAATATTTATCGTCAATCAAATATACCATATGTCCCCATGTATGCCCGGGCACAAGAAAACATTCTGTTTTTATACCGTCAATTTCCAGCATCTGACCGTCATGAAGCAATACTTTTTCGTTATTTATCGTTACCTGCGGCAGCTTATACATATGATAAACCACTCTGCGGCGAACCTCGCCCGTAAGGTATCGGTTTTCACGCTCGCCGATATACAGCTTTGCATTTTTAAACAGTCCCAAGCTGTCTTCCTCAACAGCGCCCACATGGTCAGTGTCCTGATGAGTTATGAGTATATGCTTGATTTCACTCGGGCTGATTCCGAGCCATTCCATTTTTTCTTCAAGTCTGTCATAATTGTAGCCTGCGTCAATCATAATTGTTGTACCGCCCTTGCGGTAAAAGAAAATATTTGCCACCCATTCACGCACACAGGCGACATTTTCATCAATCCACCCCGTGTTGAGCGGCTTGAATATCTCTTTGCCCCGATACATTCTGCTCATGGCTTTTTTCTGAAATTCCGTTGCTTTTTTTGACATAACATTCATTCTCCTTTAATATCTTTATTATATATCAAAAAAAGAGAGAACATCAAGATATTTCGGCAATTTCGGCACTATGCACAATTCATTTTGCCACGCAGAATTTGATTTCATATCCGCCCTTATGCTTAAACGCATTTTCCACGGCGCTCAGTATATAATCAACACGCTCTTCATATGCAATTGCGGCAGCTCCCCTGTTCCAGAATCTCGCCGCTCTCACACCCTCCGTTTCAAGCACGTTTTGCAGCAGCATGGCCTCCTGTTTTTCAAGTCCCCACAACTTTAAAAAATCCTTTGCCGACATATTCATCTGATTAAAAAGCTCCGAAGTTCGGCAGACTCTCAGCGATTCCGACACTCTGCGTATGCGTTCATTATCGTTTATTATATGAATAAGCCGTCTGTATACCGATTTTGAACGTATATGAGGGCGCAGTGTTTCCAAATCGGCACGATTAAGCTCCGACATCGCCGTTATATGCGGCATATGCGTTTTTATACGCTTTACTTCATTTTCAATTTCTTTAATATCTTCGGTTTTCGTTTCCGTCTTATCAAGCTGAATTAAAATAATTTTAAAGCCCGAAAGCGGCAGTGGCAATGCCTCGGCTTTAAGCCTGTCGGATTTGATACAATATCCCTGCCGTGCATTCAAAAGGGCAAGATACGGCTTTATATTTTCCTTTCCGCAGCACGATGCGGCGGCGGCAACCTTGTCATAATCATCAAGCTCATTAAAACTCAATACGCATTTTAAGGTACAGCATTTCACTTCTGCGGTCGAATCAAAATATTTCGGTATTGAATTGTCAATAAGAATCTGCCCTCCGAAAATACGCTTGTCCTTCGGCAGAAAGCTTTTTTCGGAATGAATACGGTGACTGAATACCTCATCGGAATCGGTGCTTTCAAGCTCCAGTTTGTCTGACGCCGCACTTCGGCACAGTCCCTTTACGCCTACCGACAGAGGATAAGTAATACTCAGCGCTCCCGTTATATTCGGAAATCCCAATAATGTACACAGCAATCCGCAGCTTTGCTGATAAAGATAGCTGTCCGACTCATCAAAGCGTTTATAAAAATCCTGTTTCATTGATACAATATCCATTTTACAAATAATTCCTTTCACATTTTGTATGTACGGTTTTATATGTACGGTTTTAGTTTTAACAGATTTTTTTTAAATGATACGCAAAAATATTGAAATAGTACAATTTTCATGTTATAATTAATATGTAAAATAATATCGGAGGAATATCAGATGCAGATAGGAAAAAGAGAATTTAAAAACGGCAGGACTTATGTTATGGGAATTTTAAATGTAACGCCCGATTCATTTTTTGACGGCGGAGCGCATAACGACCCCGGTAAGGCTTTGTTTCATGCCGAAAAATTAATTAATGACGGTGCGGATATAATAGACGTGGGCGGCGAATCGACACGTCCGGGGCATATACAGATTTCGGACAGCGAGGAAACGGAACGTACCGCAAAGGTTATTGAGCTTATAAAATCACGGTTTGATATTCCCGTATCAACAGATACATATAAAAGCGCAGTTGCCGCCGCCGCAATTAACGCAGGGGCGGATATGGTAAACGACATTTGGGGGTTTAAGTATGACAGCAAAATGGCGGAGCTTGTAAAAAAGACAAATACCGCCTGCTGTCTTATGCACAACAGAGAAAACACGGACTACAAATATTTTATTACGGATATGAAAAATGACCTTGCCGAATGTATTTCGATTGCAAAAGCCGCAGGAATAGACGATAATAAAATCGTACTTGACCCCGGAATCGGCTTTGCCAAAACATATGAGCAAAATCTTGAGGTTATGCGAAATTTAAAAAGTTTTGATTTAGGCTATCCGCTGCTGCTCGGCACATCAAACAAATCAATGATAGGAAATGCACTCAATCTTCCCGTTACGGAGCGCACCGAAGGAACGCTTGTCACAACGGTAATGGCTGTTCAGGCGGGATATATGTTTGTACGTGTGCATGATGTAAAAAGCAGCAAAAGAGCAATTCAAATGACCGAAGCAATTATGAAAGGGTAAAAAATGGATAAAATAAAAATAACAAATTTGGAGATTTTCGCATTTCACGGCGTTATGCCCGAAGAAAACAAGCTGGGGCAGAAGTTTATTGTTTCGGCAGAGCTTTTTCTCGATACTGAAAAAGCAGGAATGAGCGACAATCTGGAACAAAGCGTAAATTATGCGCTCGTATGCGAATGTATAAGAGAATACAATAAAAACAACACAAAACGGCTTATAGAGGCGGCAGCATTGGGTATGGCGGAAAACATTCTTTTCTCGTTCGATAAAATAAGAAAGGTTCGCATTGAACTGAAAAAGCCGAATCCTCCTATTCATATGCACTTTGACAGCGTTTCGGTCGAAACGGAGCGAGGCTGGAATCGTGCATTTATCGCTTTCGGTTCTAATATGGGCGACAGAAAAAGCTATATTGACAATGCAATAAAAGGCATATCCGCCGATAAACGGTGCAGAATAAAAAAAGTTTCGTCAGTAATTGAAACAGAGCCTTACGGCGGTGTTGAGCAGGATAATTTTCTTAACGGAGTTATGGAAATAGAAACAATATATTCCCCGTATGCGCTTTTGGATTTTCTGCATAAGCTTGAAAACGAGGCGGGACGCGAGCGCAAAATTCACTGGGGGCCCCGCACTCTCGACCTTGACATACTGTTTTATGACGGATTTATAAGCGACGACCCCCGTCTTACCGTTCCACACAGATATTTTGAAAACAGAAACTTCACCGTAATCCCCATGTGCGAGCTTGCTCCCGACTATATTCATCCCGTTTTAAACCGCAGAATGAGGGATTTTAAAGCCAATGTATAATAATTAGACAAAAATCGCCCGAAAATTTCTATAAATTAAATGGACTATGCCACTTGAAAATTATGGCCATTTATGATATATTTGTAATGTAAATGTAAAATAGAATAATGGACTTCCAAAGGAGCGAAAACATGACAAACAGTAATTTTTCGGCAGATGAGCCGATAGTCGGAAAGCTTACGATAATAAGCATGAAGGGTTGTGAGATGTTTACCGAAAAAATAGATAACTATTTAAAACAGATGAGACCCTATGAAACAGACGAAACGTATGTCACTCATATTCAGTGTCCGAGATTCGGTACGGGCGAAGGCAAGAGCGTAGTTGACAATACGGTAAGAGGTCATGACGTGTACATTATATGTGACGTATTCAATTACAGTATAACATACAAAATGTACGGTTTTGAAAATCACATGAGTCCCGATGACCATTATCAGGACTTGAAGCGTATTATTGCCGCTATGGGGGGTAAAGCAAGACGTGTAACGGTAGTTATGCCGATGCTGTACGAAGGCAGACAGCACAGAAGAAAGGGACGCGAGTCGCTTGACGCCGCACTTATGTTGCATGAGCTTGTTCATATGGGAGTTTCAAATATAATTACGTTTGATGCACACGACCCGAGAATATGCAATGCAATTCCTCTTTCGGGCTTTGACGATGTTCAGCCGACATACCAAATGATTAAAGCAATTCTGAGAGCCGTACCCGATATTTCGCTGAATAAATTCGATACGGTTGTTATTTCACCAGATGAGGGCGGAATGGGAAGATGTATGTACTACAGTTCCGTATTAAAGCTTGATTTGGGTATGTTCTACAAGAGAAGAGACTATTCAAAGATTGTAGACGGCAAGAATCCGATTGTTGCCCACGAATATCTCGGACGTGAAGTAAACGGCAAGGATGTTATTATTGTCGATGATATGATTTCCTCCGGCGAATCTATTATTGACGTTGCCTCGGCACTAAAGAGACAGGGCGCAAAGAGAATTTTTGTATTCTCATCATTCGGCTTGTTTGTAAACGGGCTTGAGGTATTTGACAAGGCATATGAAAACGGTATAATAAATAAGATATTCACTACAAATCTTATCTATCAGCAGGAGGGACTTACATCAAGAGAATGGTATTATTCGGTTGATATGTCAAAATACATTTCACTGCTTATAGATACTCTTAATCATGACGAAACAATATCAAGGCTTCTTGACCCTGTTTCAAAAATTGAGGCTATTATAGAAAAATACGAAAAAGAAAGAAATTAATTCTAAATTTAAGGTTAATTTAAGGTTGATATGCTATCATACTTATGAAGTTAATAATTATCTTCATAAAACCCCAATTTTTCTCATAATGTGAGAAAGATTTAAAACCCTATTTCATAAACACCGAGCGGACTTTGCAAAAAGTCCGTTTTGTGTTTTTTATTTTTGCTATTGATATTACTTTCAAAATGTGGTATAATAAATTTAATTTAAGAGGTGATATAAATGTACAAATACGAAACGCACCTGCACACCTATCCTGTGAGCAGATGTGCAAAAAAGAGCGTAAGGGATAATCTGGAATTTTATAAAAGCAAGGGATATGACGGCGTTTTTATTACAAATCATTTCGTAGACGGAAATATTAATATAGATTTTGATGTTCCGTATGCCGAGAAAATAGATTTTTACGAATCCGATTATAAGGAAGCGCTTAAAATAGGAAAAGAAATAGGTTTAAAAGTCTTTTTCGGCGTTGAAACGGCGTATCACGGAACACATTTTTTGATTTACGGCTTGGACTGTGAATGGTATAAAAATCACCCTGAAATAATAAATATGAAACGCAGCGACCAGTTAAAGTTTTTTGCCGAAAACGGTGCTTTTGTCGTTCAGGCTCACCCGTTCAGAGAGGCTGAGTATATAGACCATGTACGTTTGTTCCCGAGAAATATACACGGGGCTGAAATTCTGAATGCCTGCTGTTCGGAATTTGAAAACAAGCTCGCATACGCATATGCGGAGCAGTACGGACTGTACAAAACTGCGGGCTCGGACAACCATCTGAGTAGCGATTTACCTCATTTGGCAGGTATGTCGTCACAAACGCCCGTCAAAAATGAAGCTGATTTTATTGAAAAGATAAAAAACGGCGAAATGACAATATTTTACGAATAAAATAAAATTTTTCAAAAAAGGTATTGACAAATTCCAACGAGTGTGGTAAAATAATAACATTGTATGGCTCGTTGGTCAAGCGGTTAAGACTCCGCCCTCTCACGGCGGCATCAAGGGTTCGATTCCCTTACGAGTCACCAAGCTCTGTGATAATATCACAGAGCTTTTTTAGTCATATCCAAAACATTTGACATTTTTGCGAATGTGTAATATAATAAATATAACCGTATAATGAAAGGTGGTTTTTATATTGAAAAGAGCAAGCGGTGTTCTTATGCACGTATCGTCCCTGTGGGGTGATTACTCGGAGGGTTCATTCGGCAAAGAAGCAATGAAATGGATTGATTTTTTGTCGGAATGCGGTTTTTCATACTGGCAGACGCTGCCGTTTTGTCTGACCGATGACTACAATTCACCGTATCAGTCATACAGTGCTTTCAGCGTAAATCCGTTTTTTATTGATTTACCGTCATTAAAGGACATGGGACTTTTAACGGATGCGGAATTATCTTCCGCAAAGCAAAACACTCCCTACAGCTGCGAATTTGACAGGCTCAAAAAAGAAAGATTTGACCTACTTTCAAAGGCGGCACAGCGTTTTACCGATAAAGCCGCAATTGCGGAATTTATGGAAAATCATAAACAGAGCGAGCAGTTCTGCCGATATATGTCTTTAAAAGAGGTCAACGAGAAAAAGGCATGGTATGAATGGTGCAATGACATTCCCGATGAAAGTATTTTCGGTACATGGGAATTTATAATATACATTTTCTTTAAGCAGTGGCATGAAATCAAGGCTTATGCCAATAAAAAGGGTATTCATATAATAGGCGATATTCCGATATATGTCGCTCTTGACAGCTCCGATGTATGGGCAAACCCGTCACAGTTTCAATTGGATAAAGATAACAAGCCTACAGGTGTCGCAGGTGTGCCTCCCGATTACTTCTGTGCAGACGGTCAGCTTTGGGGCAATCCGCTCTACGACTGGGATAAAATGAAAAATGACGGTTATTCTTGGTGGAAAGAACGCATGAACTTCATGACGGAGCTTTTCGACGGAGTAAGAATCGACCATTTCAGAGGACTTGAGTCATACTACTTTGTTCCTGCCGGTGAAACGACTGCCAGAAACGGCGAATGGAAAAAAGGTCCCGGTATGGATTTAATAAACGCACTAAAGGAAACATATAAAGATAAACTGATAATAGCCGAGGATTTGGGCGACATTACAGACGAAGTACGCACATTGGTTGAAGAAAGCGGCTTCCCCGGTATGCGTGTCTTACAGTTCGGATTTTTGGGTGACGGAACTTCACCTCATTTACCGCACAATTATGAAAATAACTGCGTTGCATACACAGGCACACACGACAACAACACTCTGCTCGGCTACGTTTGGGAAATCAGTGAACATGACCGCCGCAGACTTATGGATTACTGCGGATATGACGGCAGCGATTGGAACAATTGCTATAATTCTATTCTGCGTACAATGTTTGCAAGCCATGCGGGACTTCTTATACTTCCGATACAGGATTTGCTTCTTTACGGCAGTGACACAAGACTGAATACACCCGGTAAATGCGACGGTAACTGGAGCTTTAGAATAACCGAAGAACAGCTCAAAGGAATAGATAAGGATAAATTTATTAAGTGGAACACGCTTTACGGCAGAAAATAAAAGGAGAATTTTTTTGGAACGGATTTTTGAATATACCGTGACAGACGAATATGACGGTGCAAACATAAAAACCGTGCTGAAACAGTATTATCATATGTCAACTGCGCTCATAAAAAGCCTGAAAACTTCCGAAAACGGAATAATTGCAAACGGGAACAGACAGCACGTGAATTTCATACTTCATAAAAATGACAGACTTACTCTGACAATTCATGAAGAACGCTCCGAAATGATAGAGCCTGTCAAAACGGATTTCGGAATTGTGTATGAGGACGAAGACATCATGATAATCAACAAGCCTGCCGGAATCCCCACGCACCCGTCAATAGGTCATTTTGAAAATACGCTTGCAAACGGTCTGATGTATTACTTTCTCCAAAAGGGCGAAGAACGTACATTTCATGCGGTAAACCGCCTTGACAAAGATACGTCGGGACTTCTTTGCATCGCAAAAAACAGGTATGCCCATAATCTGCTGTGCGAAAGCCTGCATAAGGATTTTGAACGCAAATACAGCGCAATTGCCGAGGGGTGTATAACAGAAAGCGGAACAATCTGCGCACCTATCGGCAGATGCGGCGACGGCATAATAAAGCGGTGTATAACAAAGGACGGTCAATATGCACTTACGCATTACCGTCCTTTGAAAAATTTTGATTCGTATACTCTTGTTGAACTGCACCTTGAAACGGGGCGTACTCATCAGATACGACTGCATATGTCGCATATCGGGCATTCTCTGCTCGGCGACTGGCTGTACGGAACGGAGGATAAATCGCTTTTTGCAAGAACCGCCTTACATTCATCTTATATAAGGCTTGTCCACCCAATAAGCAAAAAGACTATGGAATTTACTGCCCCGCTGCCGCAGGATATGAGCGATTTTTTAATCAAGCGGAATAATCTCCAGACTTCTCTTTAAAATTCCGTGCATATGTGCAATCGCAGTACCGTAATTTGTAAACGGTATACCTTGGTCAACAGCGCATTTCATACGGTATTTCACTTCACGTTCATTGAGCATACAGCCTCCGCAATGGATAATCAGCGAATATTTTGACAAATCCTCCGGGAACTCAAGCCCCGATGTATGGAATAAGTTCAAATCGGCTTTTGTATGCTCTTTCAGCCATTTCGGCATCTTAACCGTACCTATATCGTCGCATTGGCGATGATGCGAACAACCTTCGCATATCAGAACATTATCGCCGTCTTTGAGCTTATCAAGCATTTCCGCACCATTTACCGCAGTTTTCAGAAAGCCTTTATATCTCGCCATAAGAATTGAAAAAGATGTAAGCGGAATATCATCGGGCAGCTCCTTTGATACACGCCCGAAAACCTGACTGTCGGTTATAACAAGCGACGGTTTTTCCGCAAGTGCATTAAGTGCCGAAATAAGCTCCGTTTCCTTGACAGTTATTGTAATAATATCATGATCGAGCAAATCCCTCAATGTCTGCTGCTGCGGAAGAATAAGTCTGCCTTTGGGCGCTGCGCTGTCTATCGGAGTTACAAGTATGACCGTATCATACGGCTTTACCAAATCTCCCGCAATCGGCTTGTCCTCACCGTTCGGGCGGAGTGCGGCAATACGCTCTTTCAATTCATAAATCCCCTCGCCCGTCCGAGCACTGACAAGAATCTCATTTTCCTTTACATTAACGCTTGCTGTGTCGGATTTATTATATACGGTTATATAAGGAATATTTTTTTCTTTAAAAATATTTATAAGAGTATTTTCCCATTCTGTCATACCCTCTGCAGCATCAACAACAAGAACGGCAATATCGGTTTTATTCAAAACTCTTTTTGTTCTTTTTACCCTCAATTCACCAAGCGCACCCTCATCATCAAATCCGGGCGTATCTGTAATTACGACCGGGCCGAGCGGCAAAAGCTCCATTGACTTAGAAACAGGGTCGGTAGTAGTTCCCTTTGTTTCCGATACAACCGCAGTTTCCTGACCCGTTACCGCATTGACAATACTGGATTTTCCCGCATTCCTGCGTCCGAAAAATCCTATATGCACTCTGTTCGCCGACGGTGTTTCATTTAAGCTCATATATAAAACCTCTCTTCTGTCTTATTATAAAACTATATTTTTGTTTGTCCAATTTTGCTTTTATTATATCACCGTTTACCGTTATTGTCAATAATTCAATCACGGGCTTATATTTTATTAAAGCACGGGCATTTCGATTTTGATAACCGTTCCGTTTTCATACGAACAAAGTCTTACTCCGTACTCCGCTCCGCAGATGAGCTTAATTCTCTGATTGACATTTCCTATTCCTATATGCCGTTTATCAAATTTTTCGTACTGTGAAAGTTTGTTTCTGATTTCTTCCGCTTTTTCCTCCGTCATTCCTGTTCCGTCGTCTGATACGGTAATAATCAGGCTTTTTCCCTTTCTTTCCGCACCGATTTCTATTTTCCCCGACTCGGGCGATTCGGATTTTAAAATTCCGTGTATTATCGAATTTTCCACAATCGGCTGAAGCATGAATTTTATTACCTGCAAATTAAGAACGTCCTCATCAATGTTTGTAACAAGCGTAAATCTGTTGTCGTATTTTATATTCTGAAGCTTTATGTATTTGTTTATATAAATAAGCTCCTGCTCCAGCGGTATCATATAGCTGTCGGTATTAAGTACGGCTCTCAGTATTTCGGACAGCAGCGTTACTATTTGGGTTATAACGGTCTGTCTTTTATTTTCCACCATATCCTCCATACATATTAAATTCATTGTATTGAAGATAAAATGAGGATTTATCTGTGACTGCAATGCGTTTATCTGAGTTTTTCTCAGAATTTTTACCTTTTCGGCAAATTCTTCTTCAATGTTGTTTTTCTGTTGCATAATACCCAAAATATTATTTGTTATAAACATATACTCGTCATTGCGCTGCTTTTTATCCTCTGTTCCCACAGCCTCGTCCTGCAAAATTCTTATTACGCCCGTAAGCTGCTTATAATTATGATAGCTTAAATAATACGCTATTCCCGCCGAACCGAATACGATTATAAAAATCATTAGTATTATAAGATTTTTATAAAATCTGTACTGCTCGTCCACAAAGCTTACATAATTTTCGGTCAGTACGGTAAATTCATCGCCATTCTGCTCCATTTTGACCAAAGCCGGCTCATTGCCGTATTCTTTCTTGATATAAGAATACAGCTCCGTACCGTTTTCATTCTTTACGGTTATGCCCGCTATTGAGTTATCGCCGTTAAGAAGATATTCTTCAAACATATTATAGTTCAGATTAAAAACGAGAATCCCCTCCGTATTTTCCTTTCGGTAAATACTGCGGCAAAATGTTATGTACCTGTTTGATTTTCCGAAAATGGCTGCGTCCCGTTTTATAAAATATTCCGCTCTGTTATTGCGTTCATATAAATAATACCAGCTCTTATCCTCAAATTTTTCCATAGCCGCCGACATATTCGTACCAAGAACATATTCCTGCTTGATATTATAAATATACACCGACTCAATCATCGGAATATTGCACATCACCATACGCAGAGTTGACTCTATATCGCTTATATCCTTTATCATTTCATTGGTGTCGGTATATGACACACCCGACAGATAATATAACAGCGTCTCATCGGAGGCTATCATGGAATAGCTGTTCCTCAGCAATGACGCCAGATTTTCCATATCGTCAAGCACTCTTTTGTTTGAGCTTTGAGCATATGAGCTTACCTCCTGACGGATATTTTTGCTGTAGTAGGTCAGAAACCCAAATCCGAACATCGAAAAAGGAAGCATTATTATCAGCAGTATAAGAATAAAATTTTTAAAGAAAATACTCTTTCTGCCGTATTTGCATATATTCTCCCAGACATACGTTTTCTTCACAGCTTATCTCTCCCCGTTCTGCATCATACCGCTCCTGTATTCCTGCGGTGTAACTCCCATATAAAGCTTAAACAGCTTAAAGAAATAATTTTTACTGTTATAGCCGACCATTTTATAAATCTGTTCGGTTTTGTAATCGCTTTTAATCAGAAATTCACAAGCTGCGTCAATTCTCCTTTTATTCAGAAAGTTAGAAAAATTTTCTCCCGTTTCCCTTTTGAATATCTTGCTGAAATAATACGGCGACATTGAAACGTATTCCGCAATTTCAGACAAGGGAATATCTCTGAAATAATTTTTATCAATATAATCCTTTGCCTTTGATATTGTATCCATGCTTTTAAATTCCGATATTTCATTATCGGTCAGCCTTACAATGTTCTTTATATTCTTTTCCAAATCGGCAAAGCCCTCCGCAGTGCGCAGAATATTTATACCTGCGTCAACGCCCAAAAGCTGCATATACTGTTCGCTTGCATTTATCGAAAATTCCTTTAAATGATTTTTAAAATCCTCATAAGAATCCGTTCTGTTGATAAGTATTACCGTAATCACGCCGAATGAATAATTTAAAGGAATAAGCATTGCGCCGTTTATCGGCATTGTTTTTATAATACAGAAATAAAATCTGTCTACTCCGTGTTTCCATTTTGT
Organism: uncultured Clostridia bacterium; assembly: GCA_934454215.1. Taxonomy (GTDB): domain Bacteria; phylum Bacillota; class Clostridia; order UBA1381; family UBA1381; genus Ornithomonoglobus_A. Next base: position 61,608 of record CAKSGG010000001.1, on the reverse strand, counting down.
TTTAAGAAAATCGACAAAATTTCTTATATTGATTTCAATAATTGCCGACGGGCTTTCAAGCGTCAGTCCGTTTATTTTCAAAACGTCCTCAAATTCTTTTTTGTTTTTTCCGCCGAAATAATCCGTCACAAGCTGCTGATAATACATCATTTCAAGCTCATTTTCGTTCCATATGCTTTTCTCACGCAGACATTTAAGCTTGATTTTTTCGCATATTTCTTCAAGCTGAATATGGTCTATCGGCTTTAGCAAATAATCGGTAACATTATATTTTATCGCACCTCTTGCATACTCAAAATCCTCATATGCGCTTATAAATATAACTATAATATCGGGGTAAAGTCCGTGAATTTCCCGTGCAAGGTCTATACCGCTCATGAGCGGCATTCTTATATCCGTAATTACTGCGTCCGCCTTATTGCTTTTTAAATATTCCAGAACGTCCGCCGCTTTCGTAAACATTCCGGCAATATTGAACCCGTATTCGTCCCAGCATGGCGCCGCTCCCAAGCCTCTCAGCGCCGCCGTTTCATCATCTACCAAAATTATATTAATCATTTCAATCACCCCGTTAATTATATCGCATTTGAAACGAAATTACAATACTTAATCATTTGGTAAAAATTCACTGTCAAACATCGGGTACACAATATCCCATTCCACCTCGTTCGGCAGCAAGCCGTTTTTAACGGCAGCGGCGGCAAGAACTCCTGCGACCTCTCCCATAGTCCCTGCTTCTCCCGAAACACGGTAGCTTGCATGGGAATGAAAATCACCGCTTATACATCTTCCTGCGATTATAAGTCCCTTTACGTCCTTTGCAATAAGCGCTCTTAACGGAATATCGTACGGCTTTGTATGTATTCCCTCGTCGGCATATCCCTTAGCGCTGTTTTTATTTGTGGCATGAACGTCAACGCAGAATCTTACACGGCATATTCCGTCACGGTGGCGAACTCCGTTAATCATATCCTCTTTTGTAACCTTATACATTCCGTCAATTCTTCTGCCCTCTCTGACCCCGATACGCTCCGCAGTGGCTATAAGATTAAAATTCGACCATACTCCGCCGTTGCTTGAAATCGCACGGCATATTTCAAATATTTCTTTTCTTGCCGACAACACTGCGGCGCTTAATTGATTTTCATTATATGCGCATACTCCGTACTGGTGATTTGCCATAAGATAATAAATATTATCACGCAGATGAAACAGCGACGGCTGACTGTATGACGGTTCAACTCCTCCTCTGCGTATAAGCTCCAGCATTTTTTCTTTCGGGGTAAAATGCCCGTCACGTCCGCCGCAGATATATTCTTCGATTTTTTCACGCTCGGCAGCCGAAACAATGCACAGTAAGCTTAACGGCTGACATTCATTATTTTCATCTCTGCCAACGCTGAAGCCGCACCCTGCCAAAGCCGCCGCGTCTCCGTCGCCCGTTGCGTCGATTACCGTTTTTGCATAAAAAGCCTCACGTCCGCTTTTCGATTCGGTTATCACTCCCGTTACGGTATCTCCGTTTTTTATCATGCAGCATACCGATGTCCCAAAACGCACATCGGCGTTTGCCTCGGACAGCATATTCTCTAAAACAAACTTCATTGCCTCCTGCCTTACGGCATGATATTTTTCGGAATATTCATATGTTTTTTCAACCATTTGCCTGACTAAACCGTTTTTGTTTTCATAGTCTATAAAATCAACAACCATTCCCGATGTCGGAATACCTCCCAAACACCCGTTCCTTTCCAGCAGCAGCGTCCTTACCCCCCTCTGCGCCGCAGCAACGGCGGCACAGCAGCCTGCCGGACCGCCTCCGCAGACTATAACATCGTATTCGCCCGCAACAGGCGTTTTTCTCTCTTTTTCCGTTATATACAACATATTCTTTCTCCTTACTGCGGATTTACAAGCACTCCGCCGCCGTATTTAACAGCTCCGTATATAAGCACTCTGTCACCTGCATTAACCTCGCTCCATGAAATCTGCTCGAATGTATTTGTTGTTTTATCGTATCTGCAAAATACGCTTTCGACAAGATTCCACACCATTTCACTTCCGCCGACCTTTACCTTTATCCAGTTCGGAATTATCTCAATAACCGTTCCTGCTGCATATTCTCTGTTATAGTCGGGATTTTTTATAAAGTCCTCCTGCGGAATTGTTCCGTTTTCGCATATTCTGTCAATACCGTATATAACATTATCCGAATCCAGCTTAAAGCGTATTATGTCCGAACGCTTTAACGGATTTGCATTTGCGCTCCATTCCTCATAGGTATCGGTATCGGTCATGTACGAAACTTTCTGTTCATACGTTTTTCCGAACTGCGTTCCGTATATACAGTATACCTCCTCATCGTCGCTGTTTAAAGCAAGCGCAACGCTTGAAACTGCAATAAACGTTGAGCCCATGTATTCCATCAGCTCTGCGTCCGCCTTTTCCTCCTCCGTCATTTCCTTAGCCTTTATGTGAGCGGCACTGCACCGGTACATCGTATCTGCGGTATAAAAATCTATGTCTATCTTCTTTTGATTTTCAAATTCCGTCGATTTTGTTGTAAGTACCTTATAATCTTTTTCCTTATCCAAATCCTTGGGTGTTTTAAATATCTTCGTTTCCGATGTTATTCCGTAGGGCACGCCCGGAAAGCTTCTGCCCTCCGTCCATGTCTGAACGCCTTTGAAATTACCGCTGTAAACAAGCCTTTCGGTATCATTGGCTTCATATTCCGTATCATTGAGCGTATCTATAAAATATATTTGATTATTGGCATTGTACTTATACCGAATAAGATTTCCTACAAGGTTTTTCTTATTCGACCAAAGCTTATTATACATATCGTACGACTTCATTTTCTGCCCGTCAAGAGTTACTTTATCGGTAAAAGCCATAGTGACCCATTTGCCCGTTTCGTCAAAAAACCTGATTACGGCAGAATTTTCGTCACCCTCATTGCTTAAATATATTTTTTGGAATATTGCATAGGCGTATTCCTTTGTCTGCTCATAACCTCCGATATATCCGTCGAATGAAATATAAAACTTTCCTTTCATTCCCGCCGACGGTTTCTTTGCAATATTGGGATTTTGTGCCGACGCCAAAGCGTATTCCTCCGCAATTTTATAATCAATACTGTCAATTTTTATTTCCTTATCCGAAACGCTTTCCGCATTACCCATAATTGACCTGTTTGAAAAAACTGCCTCGATATAGCTTTTATCCTCATTTTGGTAAACGCTTATTATTCCCTTTTTTATTTTATCGCTGCCGATACGGTTAAAAGCCGTATCGTAAACATACACGGATTTCATATCGTCATCAAAATCTATATATCTTTTTCCGTCGTACGTCATGTTATATTCAATTGACGCATTTTTTCTCTGCGAGTCGATACCGCTCACGAAAAAGTCTCTGTACTCCTTTACAAACATTACGTCATAATTTCCGTTTCGTGAAGAAGATACAAAAACCGCCGTTCCGTGCTTTCCCCTTGCCGCTTGCAGAAAATCCGTATTTGTCATATGAGTTCCGTTATAGATTATATTCTTAAAATTTTTTATGCTTATATTTTTTATTTTGCCGCCGCTGTTATAGGTTATCGTATTGCCGTCAGCCTTTTCTATATCGCTGAGCTTAATCTCCAAGCGCTTTTCCTTTTTGTCCCTGTGAATATATTCGATACTTAACGAGCCGTCCTCCTTATCTATATAAGCATATCCCGACACTCTGCTGCCCAAAAGCCTGTACTGCGTAAAATCTCCGACAGCATAGCTCACGCCGTCTATTTCAACCGTATTTTTTCTTACTTCCCTGTCAGCCGTTAAATTCAGGCCTTCTATACCGTTTAAAAATCCGTCGGCCTTAACCATACCCAAATATTCGGAAAGAACTGTTTTATCTTTCATCTGCATATACGTATCAACTGCACCCGGCGGAGATATCGCCCTGCCCCACAGCTCAATATCCAAGCCGTTAATCAAAAGACGTGCAAATTCTTTTCTTGTCAGCATAGCGTTCGGCTTATATTCAAGGTTTTTCAATAAGCCTATTTTATCAGCCATATAACGCACGCTTGAATAATCAGGATATTTGTCATATCCCAGTCCGATTATAAACAACTCAACAGCGTCCGAAAATTTCACCTTGCCGTCGCTTTTTTGTACAAGCGCTTGATTTTCGGTAAAATATTTTCCGAGCATTTCTTTCATTTCCTCATACGAAACATTCGAGTTCGGATTAAATTTTCCCTTTTCGTCACACTGCATAAAACCCAGTCCGACAGCGAAATCAATATCGTCCTCAAATTCTCCCAAATCCTCGCCGTCTGCCAATGAACTGCCGTCCGAAAGCTCATACTTGTATATTTCCTCCAAAACGCTTTCCGAATCGCTCATATAATCCGATTCTTCGCCGAACGTCGTGTCTGCCGCAAATACTGCCTGCTGAAAAAAGCAAGCCGCCAAAAACACTGCGGTAAATTTTATCAATAAATTACTTTTCATTTTTATGTCACAAACTCCCTTCGTTTCGGTTCAAATTATTTTGCCGCATAAAGCTTATCATAAGCCTTGCATAAAAGCGCCGCCGTTTCGGCACGGGTAATATTCTTTTTAGGCATAAAGTTCAAATTTTCATCGCCGTTCATAATTCCCTCAGCCGTGCACGCAGACACGTATTTAACCGCCCAATCCGATATATCCGCTTTATCTCTGTAAGCTCCTGCCGAATCGGTATTGTTCAAAGAGAAATTCAAGGCGTTTGCCGTAATCTTTGCCGCTTCCTCTCTGGTTATCGACCTATACGGATTGAAATATGTATCCTTGCTTATAAATCCCCTGTCAAGTGCTGTCTGAACCGAATCCGCAAACCAATCGCCGGCGGATATATCTTCAAAGCCGTTGTTATATACGCTCTTTGTCAGTCCGAGCGTTTTTATAATGCAGTCCGTAAATTCGGCGCGGTTTATTATAACCTGCGGACAAAACATATTTTTCTCGTCGGGCTTCATTATTCCAAACGACATCATTTTTTCAGCGCTTTCTCTGCCCCAAAAGCCCTCCAAATCGGGGCATACCGAAAGTGTCGGAGCAGGGTTTGCCGTTGCCTGCGGAGTAACAACTCTGATTTGCACATTACTGCCTCCGCCTCCGCCGCCCGTTCCGCCGCCGCTGCCCGTTGATAATATTTTGAACGTCGTTTCCGTTGCTCCTGCAATTTTGTTTTTTTCCGTTACGGGCGTTACACGAAACTCCAGTCTGCCGCTGCCGCCGTTTATATAACAGGTCTTTTCATTAGAAATAAGGCTGCCGTTTATGTACCATTCGTACTTGCTTTCGCCCTCGGCAAGTCTGTCCTTATGAGTATACGTATACTCACCTACGTACAAGCCCGTACTTTTTTCCTTTATCGAAACGTTTTCCGCTGTCGGACGGTAATATATATAAACAGGCTCGCTGTAATATTTGTTTCCGCTCTGCGGAGGATTTTCCGACGCAGGCTCAACCTCAAACACCAAATATTTCCCCATATCCGAATCCGCAACCGTATATTCAAGCGAATCGGCGTTGCTTATCGGAACGGGATTTTCTCCGTTTTTATCGGTATGCAGCCAGCGGTATTTCGATTCTCCCTCTTTATCGAAATTATAGTCTTTGAAATCATATTTTCCTTTTATTTTTTCGCCTGCCGCCGCAATTCCGTCTATCCCCACGTTTTCCGCCTCGGGCGCTCTTTCACTGCATACATACCGTGACAGTACCGCAATACCCTCTGCCGAATTTATGTCGCAAGGAGTTATTTCAACCTTGATAAATTTATCCGCATATTCTTCACCGACAATGTATTCTCTGCCGTCGGCATTTTCTATGGGCAAATATTCGCCATCGGCACTGTCCGAATAAAGCCAGCGGTATTTGTGCTCCGCCTCAGCTATGCTTTTCACCGTATGAGAATATGTATAAGCCGCCGATAATTTCCCGCCTTTTTCAACAGTTCCGTTAATCTTAACATCGCTGACAACGGGTATACCGTCGCTCATCAATTCCAAATTGCTTTTATATATTAATATGTTATCAAGATAAACGTTTCGTGTGTCTTCAGCACCCGGGCGGAGTATTCTAAATCCCGTATATCCTGATTCATGTCCCGTCATATTTGTCTGCTTTATAACCCGTCCGTTTATCGCCGCCGACTGTTTATCGCTGCCGAACATACAGCTCATGCGCATCGGCATATCGGGCGGAACAATAGGCATCATATAATCCGTTTCTTTTCCCGCACCCAGTGTTCCGTGATTTATTACATCGGAATACTGCGAATATTTATATACGCCCGTCCAGTACGTTGTCGTAAGCATCGTGTAATTTCTGATAAATGCGGTATATCCGTCAGTACTGTCAAACAGTCCGTCAATATACAGCGCAAAATCTGCGTCATCGTTTAAAATATCAAATTCAACGCAGTAATCCCTCCATGCAAGCTGTTCCCAAACCGAATACAGATTACTGCGCATCGGCGTACTGCTCGGCTTAAGGCATAGAAGCTTATTTCCGTCCTTTTCGGTCAGCGAAAATACTCCGCCTGTCCAGCTCTGCTTTAACGCCGCCGAATTTTCATACCGTTCAAAATCATCATCGACCATAACGTCAAAGCTTAATTTTATATAAATTGTCTGCTCCTCTGTTTCCACCGCTATAATATACGGCTTTTCACATGAAAGGCTTTCCTTAGGCGTAACCGTAACCGTCGCACCGTCAGCACTGCAAGCCGCCCCCTCGCCGTTTATATACGTCTTTATTCCGCCGAGATAAACGCCGAGAATATCCATCGTTATACTGTCTCTCGACGCAGAGGCATTTACAAGCTTTACGGAATTTTCTATATAGATACATTCGCTCAGAACCTCGCCGCCCTCAAATGGCTCTTCTGACGATATGGGAGTAACTCCGAATTTAATATATTTTCCCTTATCCGTATTTCTGACCGTATACGTCATTTCCTTTTCACCGTCAATAACGGAATACGGTCCGTCCTCGTTTTCGCTTATATACCACGCATATACGGATTCGCTTTCTTCATCTCCGTTTTCGTCATAATATTCATAACTGCCATTCAAAACCGCACCTGCCGCCGCAGTTCCGCTTATTTTGACATTATCGGCATACGGCTTTCGCAAGGGCGTAAGAACACCGCTGAAAACCTCAAGTCCTTCAATTCCGCCCTTTGCTATCGGCTTTACCGAAAATTTTATATATTTATCGGCATAGTCTGCCGTTATATACAGCGTATCACCCGTTTCGTTCTCAATCCGTTCAAATATACCGTCAGACGTATCGCTTGCATACCATGCAAACTGAGTACCTTCCTCCTCTATATTATCGTTATTCTTATATACATAGTTTCCCTTTAAGGTGTTTCCCTCTTTTATACTGCCCGACACAGACGGATTTTCCGCATACGGAATATCGTTTGCAGATTCGTATAAACACTCGTACACGTATACCGAATCTATATAAACGGCGCTGCTGCTGCCCGCTATATCCATCGTAAAGCCGCCGCTTTCGGCAGAATCAAATTCGGTTGCCACCGTTCTTTCACCGTTTATGTACATCGTCTGAACATTGTCTTTAACCTGTGCGGTAATGTTTGCCGTCTGCGGATTGCTTGAAAGATATTTTATATATCCCGATGGGTTATCTATATCGCTTGTACTCCACACATTAAATCCGTAACGGTAATTATTCTGCATAATACCGGCAAACCAACCGCCCATGGGAGATGTTCTGACCATATAAGTATATCCGTCTGCGGCTTTGTTTGTATCGTCTGCTGTGTTATTGAGCAAATCCAGATAAAATCTGTAATTTGACGACGGTATATCCAAATCAATATCTACGGTATAATCCTTCCATGACGACATCGACGAAAACGGGTTGTCTGCTCCGTCATAATACAGCCTGTAGGCATAATTTAAAGCAGACGAGGTTTCAAGTTTCAGTTTTCCGTTTTCATGATTGATTTTTCCGCCGTATTTTGATTCGGCGTCCTGCGGATTTGCAAAAGTCCAGCCGTCAATACCGTCCGAAAACTCATCGCTGAACTTTGATTTTAAAATAAAATTCAGCGCCGTACTCTCGCCGTCCGCATTGACAACCAATGTATACCGATTATCAGTTTTCAAGGCTTCGGACAGCTTTACAGATATGTTCGTTCCGTCAGAAACAGCCTCTTCCGTTTTCCCGTTGATATACACATTGACATTTTCGGCTTCATTCTCCAGAGTAAGCCAAACCGCATGACGGCTTGCTCCGAAATCACTTATTCCGACATTCTCCGCCGACACGCATACAGCGTTTATTGTCACCATACACAGTGTAAGCCATAAGCAAATTATTCTTTTCATAAAGCATCCGTAACCTTTCCATAATAATTCCTTGTAATACGTGAAGAAAGCGGGTCAATTTTCCGCTTTCCTTCTGTTACTTTTCCACATTCGATACAGCATACCCCAATCGGGGCTGCATATTTTCAAATTCGTCCCAGCACATTACCTTTACGCTGACAGCACTGCTGAGCTTATCGGCGTCAACCGAAACCGATATGCTGTCCGTTTTTGCGGCTTTAACCTTTTCGGATACGCCGATTAACTCACCGCTGTCCGAATAAACCGCCGCAATAAGCTTTCCCGTTATTTTATCTGCGGCGCTTGAAAATTCCATGTTTATTTCAACCGCATTATCTGAGCATACAGCGGATTTTATTATTATAGCTTCACTCTTAAAGCTGCCCGAATCCGCATAGTTTACAAACGTATAAGCTCTTACCGAATCAATAACAAGCGGGTTCGGCGACCCTGCAATATCTAATGTAAACGCTCCCTTTGTGCCCGTTGTAAGCCTTGACGAAACAATCTGTCTGCCGTTTATGTTAAGATACTGATTATCACCGTACACCGATGCCGTTATATTTCCGTAGCAGTCCTGTGCCGACGGATTTTCGTTCGTATAAATATATTTGCCCAAGCTGTTTTCATTTGACGCCATTTCCCAGACATTAAAATTATAACGCTTAGGACTGTTCAAAATTCCCAGATACCACCCCGATGAAAAGCTCCGTATCATAAAGGTGCAGCTGTCGGCTGATACGTCCGTTGTCTTGACCGTATTGCTGTGCATATCGACAAACATTCTGAAATCCGACGACGTATTTGCAATATCAAAATCCACGGTATAATCCCGCCATTTTTCGGCTTCCTCCCAAACGGAGCCGTTAAATACACGGCAGCTATAATTACTTTGCGCCGTGGTTGACAATATCATTTGTCCGTTATTGTCCGAAACAGCCGCCGAATAGGAGCTTGGATTTACACTGCTGTCAAAGCCCCAGTTTCCCGTACCGTCCGAAAAATCGTCGTACATTAAAGACTTTAATTCAAACGCCGCCGTTTCATTTCCGTCCATAACCACGCTGTGAACGGTATCGGTATCAAGCATATTACTCGGCGTAACAATCAGCGTTTTTCCGCTGTCGGCAAATGAAAGACTTGCCGTTTTTCCGTCAACCGCCGCATTTTTCGGAGCCTCAAACGGTACGTTCAGACGAAAATATATTCCTTTTCTGTCCGCATAATACGAATGATAGCAATGCTCCGACCACGCTTTATTTTCAGCCGAATAATTTTCTGTTCCCCTGAAATCATATTTATAAATATCCTTCTGGAAATTCGCATAATACAAATCGGACAAATACCCGTTTTCATCGCCGAAGGTTGATGGTGCGGCGTATGCGGAAACACTCACCGCACACGCCGTTACAGCCGTAATAATACATAATCCAAAATTAATTATTCTTTTCATTAAATTCCCCGACATTTTAATTATTAACCGTCTTTACTGCCGAAGAGCAAATCGGAGTTATATTTTCCATGCTCTGCCACAGCATTGCCTTTACCTTTGCCGCCTTGCTCATATCTCCGTCTACAGTCAGACTTGTTTTTGAGCTGTCGTCCGTCTTTACTCCCAAAAGCTTACCGTCAGAATCGTATACGGCGCATATTAACGTTCCCGAAACAGGTTCAAGCGTTTCAAGCTTTATGCTTGCCGTCAAGGAATTATCTGTTTTTGTCAATGCCTCAATTTCAATTCCCGTCTGAAGCTCTTCAAACGAATATACCGATATTTTATCAATCAGAATCGGATTTGCGCTGTCAGGCGCTGAAATCTCAAATGCACCCTGCCCCGCTGTTGTCAGACTCTCTGTCAATACTGTACTGCCGTTTACTTCCATTTTCTGTGTGTTTCCGTAAGCATGAGCCTTTATATTGCCGAACGCCGTTTTACCGCACAAATCGTTTTCTATTCTCAACGCCGTACCTAAGCCCGCCTGCTTATCAACCGACGGATTAGCCGTATTTGATAAATTCCAGCCGCTCAGATTATATCCGTTTCTGTAAATTCCCGCAAACCAGCAATTTGGCGATGTTGCAGTCCATTTTCTCATTAAATATGTATATCCGCCGCTTGCTGCTCCAGTTACTTCTCCCGTTGAATCGTCTCTGTTATAAAGATGTCCTCTTTCATTATTTCTTAAATCTATCATCATACGGAAGTTTGAATCGGCGTTTGCCAAATCAATATCCACGGTGTAATTTTTCAGCTTCTGCAAATCCTCAAACGATACGTCAGCTCCGTCATAGTACATTCTGTATATGCCTTTGTTGCTGCCTTTACCGTCCAAAACAAGATAACCGTTTGAATCATGCGATATTTTTGAATAGCTCGTATCGCTTACGCTCTTTTCGGTAAATGTCTCGCCGTCCTCAAAGAATTTCCAGCCGTTTACATCATTTGTGAAATTGTCCGACAATATTTCATTTAATCTGAACATATACGTTTTTCCGTTTAATGTAACCGTATGTATATCACCGAAGCTTATTCCGCTGTCGGGCTTTACCGACAGGCTCTTTCCGTCCTTTGAATATACAGCGTTCATATCCGCACCGTCAAGCGTTATTTCAGCGCCGATTACCCTTGAATCAGCCGTAAAATACACTCCGTCCTTGTCAGCGAAAAATTCTGTTATCTGCGCTTCAGCCGATAAATCCTCAAACTTGTAAACAACAACGTTATCTATCAAAGCCGATGACGCACTTCCCGAAATATCGAACGTGAACGCTCCCTTTTTGTCAGCGCTGTTCATGTTCGTCTTTAAGAACGGCACGCCGTTTACAGCCATGCGCTGTTCACTTCCGTATATTGTCGCTGTCAGTGAATCGAACGACGGATTTTCAGATGTGTATTTTACATATCCGTCAGATGAATAGTCCAAATCAACGGTACTCCATACATTTAAGTCACCTCTCTTTGAACCGCTTAAAATTCCTGTAAGATAACCGCCTGCCGCACCCTTTCTTGAAACAAACGTATAGCCGTCGCTTACGGTCGAATTTCCGATTCCCGTTGTATTTGAAAGCATTTCCGTAAACAGTCGGTAACTGTCAGCCTTTGAACCGTCTGCGCCTGTCATTTGAATATCATAATCAATTGAGTAATCGCTCCAGTTAAGCATCTCCTGTCTTGTCAGAGTATCGTCTCCGCCGTAATATACCTTATATGCCGCATTCTTGGATGCGTCCTGTGTGATTTTTAACTTTCCGTTTTCATGGGTCAGCTCTTCTCCGTAATTTTCCTTTGCCTTATCAGCATCATCTACCGTCCAGCCCGTTATATCGTTTTCAAAGTCGTCTGCAAAAAGCGTATTAAGAACAAATTTTCTTGTTATTGTACCGTTAATCACAACCGTATGCAGAGTATCAGCGGAAAGCTTTTCCGACGGAATAACCGTAACTCTTTTGCCGTCCGTACTGACAGCAGCCGCCGCTCCGTCAACCTCAGCGGAAATATCGCCCGCCTCTTTATTTACCGTAAAATAAATTCCTCTGCTGTCGGCATAATAGCCCGCTACAACCAATTCTTCCGATAAATCCTCAAACTTGTAAACCGCAATGTTATCTATCAAAGCCGATGACGCACTTCCCGAAATATCAAACGTGAACGCTCCTTTTTTGCCGGCGCTGTTCATGTTTGTCTTTAAGAACGGCACGCCGTTTACAGCCATGCGCTGTTCACTTCCGTATATTGTCGCTGTCAGTGAATCGAACGACGGATTTTCAGATGTGTATTTTACATATCCGTCAGATGAATAGTCCAAATCAACGGTACTCCATACATTTAAGTCACCTCTCTTTGAACCGCTTAAAATTCCTGTAAGATAACCGCCTGCCGCACCCTTTCTTGAAACAAACGTATAGCCGTCGCTTACGGTCGAATTTCCGATTCCCGTTGTATTTGAAAGCATTTCCGTAAACAGTCGGTAACTGTCAGCCTTTGAACCGTCTGCGCCTGTCATTTGAATATCATAATCAATTGAGTAATCGCTCCAGTTAAGCATCTCCTGTCTTGTCAGAGTATCGTCTCCGCCGTAATATACCTTATATGCCGCATTCTTGGATGCGTCCTGCGTAATTTTCAACTTTCCGTTTTCATGGGTCAGTTCTTCTCCGTAGGTTTTCTTTGCATCGTCAGCATCGTCTACCGTCCAGCCTGTTATATCGTTTTCAAAATCTTCCTCAAAAAGCGTGTTAAGCTTAAATTTCTTTGAAACTCCGTTGATTGTTACGGTATGCTCCGTATTTCTTGATATTTTTTCGGACGGTATAACCGTCAGTCTTGTTCCATCTGCCGAAACACCTGCGGTATTTCCGTCAATTTCAGCCGTCACATCTCCCGAAACTCCCGACTGCATTGTAAAATACACTCCGTTGCTGTCAGCGTAATAGCTGTTTACCGTTAAATCATTTTCTGCCAGTGCAATGCCGTTTATGCCCGAGCTTACCGTCATTGCCAATGCAATTACGGCTGATAATGTCTTTTTCATAAATATCACCATAGCCTTTCTTTTTTATTATAATTTAATACAGTGTCAATTCCTCATGCAGATAATCCAGAATGTTTTGGTCTGCCCCCGGCGTAAATATATCTCCGTCGCTGATTGACGTAACGCCGTTTTCATTTGTATATACCTTCAAATCCATAAGCTGATTAAAAGCGCTTGACGGAACATACATAGAACCGTCTATCAAAGCCGCATTTCCCTGAAGTGTTATTTCCTGCGAATCCTTCTGCGCCGTTTTTGAGTTAAGAGTTACACTTGAAACGATTGAATTGTAAGTTACTGTCGCCGTGTTACCCTCGTATTCCACAGAGGCACCCAGCTTTTCGGCGGTACTCCTGAGCGGAACATACAGAACCCCGTAATATATTCTCGGGAAAATACTGCCGTTTGACGAATCAAGCATACTCATTTCCCCGTCCGCATACATATACGGGCTGTCAGTGCAGATAACCGCCGCTCCGCTTGTTCTGTCCTTTGCCCTTTGGTTATATCTTCCCATTCTTGTAATCGGCAGCTGTTTAAATTCGGGTACGGCTCTGAATACGTTTGAATCGTTCTTTAACAGATACATACCGTTTGCGCTGTCATAAAACCCCGGGTCGCTGCCCGTTTCATAATTATTTTTGATAACTATGTCCTTATATGAATCCGCCGTTACAATCTTTCCCGAATTGACTATAAGATTATTTTTGCAAATATCCCCCATTGCCATTGTCGGCTGATTTTCCATTATATTATACAATTCGGGATATGCTTTTCTCCAAATCTCGGATTTATAGTCAATCTCCGCAAGACTTCTGAATATGTGTCCCGTAGTCGGGTTAGTGAACGATTCCCAATTTGAACGGTCGTCGAAGAATATCGGCGTTCCCGTATCTGTGATTATGTTGTTATATAAAATCGTATCGCGGCTGCCGCCCAAATGTATTCCGATACCCGAACCGTTCTGAATATCGGAAATTATATTGCCTGCGACAAGCGTACCGCTCATAACGTTATCAAGATATATTCCGACCGTTGCCTGACTTGTCTGCACTGATGAGGAATCATGTATATAGTTATATCTTAAAACCGTTCCTCTGTCCGTCACGGAGTTGTTTGTCGCATAAACCGCACCTTGGTCGCTCGTTTCCTTTACAACGTCATAGACATTATTATATTCTATCGTGTGATTATTGCCGAGAAACGAAATTCCCGTATAAGGACCGTTATGAATTTCATTGAATTTTGCAGTATTGCCGACTCCGCATACATATATTCCCTGCTTTGTTTTGTTGAAATATCCGAACTCGCTTACCTCGCAGTTTTCTATATAATTGTTTGCGGGCGTAAGAGTGGTTCTGTCGCCGCCGTATAGCTGTACCGCTATATCCACCTTGCTGAAAGTACAGTTTCTGAAACCGTTGTTCGTTCCGCCCACTACCGACGTTTCCTTTGCAAGCGTTATATTGCAGCCGTAAAATTCAAAATGGTCTGCCGTTTCGGTTCTGAAAACACCGCCGTTTGCATAAGAAAAATCAATATCCTTAAATGTTATGTACGACGCTCCCTGAGCCTCTATCATGTGAGAATTTAAAACCGACACGGTTATTCCGTTTTCTTCCGCTCCCTGCGGTAAATATATGTACATCATACCGTTTGAATCGACATAGTACTCACCAGGATAATCAAGCTCCTCCGGCATATTCACTCCCCAGAAATACCATGCCGAGCCGCCCGTCATACCCGTGCTGAAATGTATCGGCATCGTGGACTTTATTGTTTTTGCCGTTTTGTCTGCTGTAAAGTCAACATAAAACTGCGACCAGCCGTTTGACCAATAGCCGTACAACAGCCCGCCCGTTTTGTTTTTGCCGCTCGAATCAACCCAGTCAAACACTCTGTCGTCATTGCATTTAATTGTAAATCCTGCGGTTTTATCTCTGTCCTCGGGTTCTATATATTTATCCGTTCCCTTTCTTCGTTCAAGCCAGTAGTCCAAATCCTGTCCTTTGTCAATAACGTCCGTAATCTTTATTGTATCCGTACCGTTGGGGTATCTTGCAGGAGTTAAAAGCTGCTCTCCGCAGTACACGCTCAAAGGATTTTCAAAGTACGGCGTTTCTATTCCCACCGTTTCATACCATGGCTCTTTATATACGACCTTCGGCAGTGCTCCCGAATAACCGCACTGTCTTAAATTTACCTGCTTTATATTTGCCCTTGCATTCACGTCCTTAATTCGGTTCAAAAACGCAGTGTCGGTCGTTTGGGCAAACTGCGCCGCCGTCACCGTTATTCCTCCTACAAGCTCTGCTCTTTCCCCCGGATATGAACGGTATACAATCGGCGCATTTTCACTTCCCGAATCCTCTGCCGTAAAAACAAGCGGCGACGTTCTCGGATATTTTCCCTCACGCAGATACACAACCGCTCCGTCTTTTGCAAGCGCTCCGTCCGCCTTTAAGGCTTTTATTTTATTCTTTGCCGCTTCAATCGTTCTGTAAGGCGACTGTATGCTTCCGTCCCCCGAATCACTTCCGCTCGGGGATATATAAAGAATCGTATAATCCGCCGCACGCACCTGCACCGCACATATGCCAAACAGCATGGAAACAGTCAGCAGCGCACTCAAAAACCTATTTTTCATTAACATTCTTCCTTATCACTTTTTATTATTTGCAAGCCATTCGTCTACCTGTCTTTGCACCTCATCGCATATCTTTTTAACTCCGGCTTTTTCCATGTCGCTTACATAATTGTCAAAGTAATTTTCAATCGGCTCGGAGCCTTTTGAAAAAGCGCCGTACTGTCCGACAATCTTTGACACCTGCGCAACCTCCGTTCTTATCGAATCAGTATTAAGAGTAAAGCCGAGCAGCTTTGATTTATACGCATTATCGTTAAATTCCTTTGTTTTTTCCCAAACATCGCTGTCCTGATCCTTTATTATGTAGGCGTTGAACTGATTTCCGAATTTCCAGTCCGCCGCAGGAAAATATCCCGAATTTTCAACGTACGATACTTTTTTATCCTCATCTAAAATATAGTGAGTTCCCTCTATGCCGTAGCAGAGAAGATTATAAAATTCAACGTCCGTGTTTGCAAGCTCTAACAGCTTAAACGCCAAATCGGGATACTGCGTCTTTTTATTGATTGCAGTCATTGCCGTATTTCCCGCACCGTTTGACATAATAGGCTCTCCTATTTGTATTATTTTAGCCTTTACGCTGTTTTTGCTGTTTCTTTCCTGCTCGTACCCGGGCTTATAGCTGCCGCGCCATACCGCAAATTTTCCTGCCGCAACCTCGCTTGAATCGTCAAGCACGCTTGCAACGTCCGAGCGTATATAGCCCTTTTCAAACCAGCTCCGTATCAGCTTAGGCTCGTTCAAAAACGTCGGCGTTTCATATGTGGGGATTACCTTCACACTGCCGTCGCTGTCGGTATAAGCAAACGCACAGTCCACAAATGTGTCACCCTGCATATCCTGCTCCGTCTTTCTCAAACCGCCTGCATATGCGCCCGTCCTGAACGGATATACGTCCTGATGATTCTGTTTCACCCATTCAAGAAACGGCTCTATATCTTCAAGACATTTTATATCCTCGGTTTTAAGTCCGTATTCGTCAGCCAAGTCCTCACGTATGTACAAACCCGCACAGTTTGCAAGAACCTGCAAATTCGGTATTCCGTAAAGCTTTCCGTCATACTTTGCCGATTCCAGTGCATAATCGGGTATAATATCGTTAAGCGCCGAATCCTTCATGTAATCGTCAAGGCAAAGATAACCGCCTCGTTCCACCGACTGCAAATACGGATTTACATATCCCGTAAAGCACAGGTCAAAACTGCTACCGCTTGCCATGTTCATTGTTATTTTTTCGGTATAGCTTCCCGTATCAATAAACTGCAAATCCAGATGAGCGCCTATTTTTTCTTCAAGCATTTCATTGATTTTTTCCGTTACCCTTGCCATATCGTTCTGCTTATCCCCCGGAACAAGCCATGTAAGCGTAGGAACGTCGCTTTTTTGCGCCTCCTTTTCACTTTTGCACGCCGCAAGCGGCACCGTCATTGCTCCTGCAAGCACAAGAGCCGTTATTCTTTTATACATAAAATCCTCCATTCCGCCGATATTTCACGGCAATATAAATTTAACCCTTTACTGCTCCTACCGTCATGCCCTTTACAAAGTATTTCTGAAAGAACGGGAATATCAAAAGCGCCGGTCCGGCAACAACAACCGCCATCGCCATTCTGACCGTTTCCGACGGTACTTTTATATCGCTCATCATTTCTGTATCCATTCCGCTGTCCTGCAAAACCTTTATGTTCTGCATAATTCTTTGCAGAAGATATTGCAGTGAAATCAATCTTTCGTTATTGTTTATGTAAAGCATCGAGGTGTTCCAGTCATTCCATTTACCCAAAAACATAAACAGGGAAACAGCCGCAATAACGGATTTTGACAGCGGTATTACTATTCTGAAAAATATAGTATACTGATTTGCACCGTCAACTCTTGCCGACTCCAGAATTTCCTGCGGAAGCCCCTGGAAAAATGTTCTTATCATAAACACATACCACGGGCTTACAACGCCTGGGATAATGTGAACCCAAAGTGTATCGTCCAAATGCAGGTACTGCGTTATAAGTATGTATGACGGAACAAGTCCTCCGCTGAAAAGCATTGTAAAGAACAGGTAAAAGGAAAAAAACGAATTTCCTTTAAGATTGCGCTTTGACAGCATATACGCAACGCCCGACATACAGCTTACGCTTATTAGCGTGAACAGCACCGAGCTTAATATCGTAATTCCGTAAGCGTCCATAACCGCCTGCGAATTTTTAAATATGTATTTATATGCGGACAAATCAAAATGCTCGGGAATAAGCTTGTAGCCGTTGTTTATAATATCCGTTTCGGACGATACCGAAACGCTTATAACAAGCAGCAGCGGAAACACAATAAGTATACATAATATTATAAATATAACATTCAGTGCACGCTGATTTTTCAAAGTTCTCTTTCTCATATCATCATAGCCTTTCAATAAATTAGAACAATGCGTTTTCGGGGTCAATTTTCTTTGCGGCAAAATTAGTAAGCATAACAAGTATAAAGCCTACCACCGACTGCAAAAATCCCACCGCCGACGAAACGCCCAAATCACCCAAAACTCTCAGAGTACGGAATACATACGTATCTATTACGTCGGTCGTTTCGTATAAAGCTCCGACGTTTCTTGTCAGTTGATAGAACAATCCGAAGTCTGCCCTGAATATGTTTCCTATTTTCAATATTGTAAGTATTGTAATCAATGAAATCAACGACGGAATTGTTATGTACCATGTTACCTGATATTTTTTTGCGCCCTCGACCTCTGCCGCCTCAAAAAGCGCTGCGTCAAGTCCCATAAGCGCCGCATAGTATATGACCGAATCCATTCCGACATTTTTCCATACATTGGCTATCGTCAGTATTACCGGCCACGCATTGGGCTTTGAGTACCAGTCTATTTTCCCGATTCCCATAGCTTCAAGAATTTTATTAAGAAATCCGTAGCTCGGATGAAGTATCGCATATGCCATATACGCCGCCACTACCCATGACAGGAATGTGGGCGTAATTAATATTGTCTGATATATTTTCGTACTTAATCTGCTTTTTAAATCAAACAAAAGTATCGCAAGCAATACGGCGCATATTGTGCCGACTATTATAAATACCGCATTCATGCACAGGGTGTTTCTCGTTATTTTGAAAAAGTCGTTTGATTTTATCAGCATACTGAAATTATCAAGCCCCACCCATTCGCTGCCTAATATTCCTTTGTCGTATCTGTAATTTTTAAACGCTATAACCAGTCCGCCCAAGGGCAGATAATTAAATATGAATACCAAAACCAAGGGGATTACCCCGAGAGAATAAATTTGCAGACTGTCTGTGTCGATACGTTTCTTTTTCAAGCCTGCTTTTCTTTCCTTTAACTTCATAGTCATCGCTCCAATTTCTTTTATGAATTTATTATAACATATCCCAAACGCAGTGTATAGTGAAGAATATTGCAATTTGAGGGATTTATTTTGTCATTAAAAAAAGAACTGCTGCACTGAATGCAGCAGTCCCCGGCATTATTATTCCGAATAAGCAACACTGTATTTTATTTCACATTGCTTATTATCAGTTTTTCCGCAAAAATCAATCATATAAATCTTCTGTATTCCTCCCCACGGTTTTTCATAGTCCAAGCTTGAAATATTTACCGTTAAAGCTTTATCATAATTAATTTCCGCTATTTTTCCGTCACCTTGTAATAACTGTATTTTTCCGTCTGAGATTTTCGGGTCATATTTTGTAATTATTCTGTCAGAAACAATATTTTTGTCATTTTCAAACTCGAAGCAATCACGTATTGTCAAACCGTTTTCATTTATCTGTGCATATCTGTTTAAAGCAGTTAAGCCCGCCTCTTTTTTATACGCTCCCGCAAATGAAATATGGATTTTATCGTCAATTTTCTCAAACACGTCTGCCGAAAATTCTTTTCCCCACCCCTGCGAAGTATTGTTTACTACAGGCACCGAGTGGGTCAATGATTGTCTTATAAGCTTATCCGTAGATGATGAATATTGTGCACACCCAACATCGTCACATAATACACATCCGTTTTTTATGTACATAAACGACCCTATATCCGCATGATTATGGTCTCCGCAATTCACACCGCCTTTTATAACCAGCCTTGCATTGTCCCTGTTTAATACAGCCCACTGAACACGATTAAAAATAACATCGTCACAACGTGCATTATTATGCAAAAATTTGTCATTAAACCATGCTATATTTCTTATTGCGCCGCAGGTTCTGGCGCAGTTATCGATCAGCCTGTCATAACATTCCGCAATAGGAATCGGAACACCATATCTTTCTTTAAGCTTGCACAAAACCCCAAACGCAGACTTTTGCCACCAAACATCTCCGAATCGTATGGAGTTATTGTTCTCAAATATTGCAAACGACGGAAATTCGGCAATTCTTTTTATTTTCTGTTCGTCACGTACAATGCTTTGACCCATGCGTTCGTTCAGCAATTCATTAAATGCCGTATAATACTGCATTGCATAATTCCAGTAAGAAATACCCTCGGGGCACGCACCGTCATCGGAGCATGATTTTATAAACATATTGCAGCTGTTCGCAGCTCTGTCGGTAATCTTTTTTAATCGTTCCTCATCTTCAATCAAATATAATGCTGTCATTCCCACGCAGCCGCCGCATACTGCCGCCCAATTATTGAGCAGTTTTTCCCAGCCGATTTCTTCCGCTTCAAACACATTGATTATTCTTCTAAAAACTTCGTCAATACATCTCTTTTTTACTTTTTCATGAACGTATTCTCCGCAAAGCGACAAAATTTCGGCAATGGATTGTCCCGTTTCGGCAGCGAACAAGTCAATCCATTGCGGAGAAATACTGTCATTTGTTAAAATACCGCCAAGATGCGCAGGCAAAGCCCACGTATATTCATCACATATTGCCCATAAAATATCTTCAAGCTCCCGAACATCCTCCTCTTCGTGAAACAGCCATGTTCTGATTGCGAATGAGGTAAGTCTCATTCGCAAATCACAATAATATCTCTGTTGATATATGCTTCTGTTTCCCGTTTCATCATATAGTCTGAATTTTGAAAACTCCAATGTCGGAATAGGCTTACCTCTAAATGAATCACATCTCATATTCAACTCATCAAGATATTGAGGCTTTAATAAGGTGTCTGTGCTGTTAATAAAATTATCTGCTGTTAAATGTGTTTTGTAAATATACATTTTATCTCCTTTTCAAAATACCATATTATTCAATTCCCCTAATCTTTATCATTCTTGAATCAGCACCGTTGTTCTGGATTGAGAAATATCCCAAATCGTTTATAGGCGAATCTTCGTCATTGTAATCAAATATAGTTTTGCCGTCAACAATAAACGTAATTTTAGAACCTCCCGTTTCGGTTTTTTCGCATCCGACCTCAACCTCATGCCATGTATTCGGCTGTAATATTCCCGTATTCACGACGCTTGTCTTAATCGCTCCGCCTACAGTCGGATACCTTTGCAATTCGATAGCGTCTTTCTTGAATACAATATAATAACCCTTCATTCCCGTTATCATATTTTTATCGGTTGCAATCTGCTTAACCGCAAACGCATTCCAGTCGTTCATATCTCCGCAGTTAATCATAACCTTAACACGTTCCTTGGGCGACAGCATACGTATATCATGAGTTGTTTTCACACTCTTATCCGACGCTTCTATTGAAAGCTCGTTTCCCGTCACGTTAAGCTTTGCTGCCGTATCGTTTGAAAGCTTCCAGTCGCTTATATTCATGGTCTTGTAGGTTCTCACATAAGGAATTGCATTTTCATTCAGTATATTTATATACTCGCTGTCAATATACTTGATTTCCTTTTCAACCTCGGCTTGCAGAGCATAGCCCTCCATGCGCTTGTCGGCGTCCTCAATAAGCTTTGCTATCCGCTCCTTTGTTCCTTGCTTGTAAACTCCGATTCCTATGTCTGTTCCGTTGTCCTCGTTTACATATTTTTCAACGATTTCCATGATTTTTTCACGTGATGAAGTATATCCCGAAGTATCAAGCGTCGTTCTTGCCGCCGCCTCTTCATATGTATACGTCCTAAAGCTTGCGGTGTCCATAACAACGACCTTGTTTTCAACGCACTGTCCGTACGAATATGCCGTTACACGCCAGTAATATGTCGTGTCAATATCCAAATCATCCGCAAGTACAAAATAGTTATACGTTGATTTTTTATCGGCTATTATATTCTCGAATTTTTCGTCTGTTGAAAGCTCAAAATAATAATACTGTGCCTCGGGATTTTTTGTCCATTTAAATGAAACATTATTTATAAACTCACGTCCCGACTCGGGCGGAATCGGCGACATCGGATATATTTTTTCGCTCTGCTTTATCTTTTCAACAATGTCCGATACACCGCGCCGCTCCTGTGCGGGTATTTCCTCAAACGTCGGAATATTCTTTCGTAATTCGTCATATGACGCAATATTATAATTCAGATTATCATAATCTATAAACGGACTGTTTTCCTTGGGCGCATTGTAGTTGTCTTTCCAAAGCGCCGTACCCCCCTCCAGTTCATTGTCATTTGACGGAGGATTTGAATTGTACATAAGATTATTCATGTACACGCCCCGTCTCGGACGTATCCATTCCTTATCCAATTCGCCGAACGTATAATTCGGATTAAGACGTGCTTTTTCAACGGCTCTCGATTCCTCAAAAAAGCTGTACACGGCAGGATAGCGGTTTTTCCATGTAACCTGACCTATTTTCATATTGCCATTATTGTTCCAGTAAACTCTCGAGCCGCCGAAAAGATACCCTTTCAATGCTTCAAGCATACCGCCTCTGTAATAATTGTTACTGTTATAAACGGACGGCGAGGAGCTTGTATTGTCTATGATAACATTATTATAATACGTATTGTTCGAGCCGCCGTGCATGAACATACAACCCTGCTGAACTATATTTCCGTAAGCAAAGCAATTGCTTGTTACATCATCAAAATATATTCCGAACGGATAGTTTCTTATCGTCATGGTGGAGTGATGGAAATAATTATATCTCACATGATTATATATATTATTCGTTCCGCCCTCCAGATAAATCATACCTCCGTCAATAGTTCTGTACGGGCCGCCTGCAACCTCGTTAAATTCTATTATCGACTCTTCTGTATTCGCAATGTAAATACACATACCCGGACAATTCAAAATCGTATTGTGCGATACAATGTGCTGTACTCCGTATCTGACATTTATCTGTGCGTCATACACGATATTATTCTGTATAAAATTCCGTGTCGGGCGCAGATTCTGGTCATCGGCAACGCTTTTGCTTGTAAGGGTATTGTCAATAGCTATACTTCCGTACAGCTTACTGCATATTGTTCCGCAGTTTTTTGCATTTTCATATTTTACGCTGCTGCCGCATTCCTTAATGGTGCAATTTTGAATTACGTTTCTGTAACCGCTCAGCTTTATGCCGACCGACGTTGTTCCCGTAACCTCAATACCGTTTAACACAACATACTCCGTACCCTTATCAAATGTAATAATATTATTTGTACTCATTGCTATATCAACACTGCTGTCCTTTAAATCTTTTACAGGGTAAACATACAGTATACCCGTTGATTTGTCAAGATACCATTCCCCGGGAATATCCAGTTCTTCAAGCACATTCAGATAATAATATGTATGGTGCGAATTATAATTTGCTCCGTAGTTCGCATTTCCGCCGTACATTCTGAGCGAGCTTTTTTCGGGATTCATTCCCTTTATACGCTCATAATTTTGCAGATACTCGGCAAAGAACGAACCGTATACCCATATATCGTCCGTATTTTCCCATGAAAAGGGTCTTGGGTCAAGAATACAAAACTCAAACCCCTGACCGTAATCGGGTTCCGGCTTTGCTCCCGTAATTGCGTCCTCTGCGACAGGTCCTTGGTCTATTACACCGTTGACAGCGTCCTCACCCTCATATTTTTTCATTGCCACATTTTCGGCATTGGGCCAGCGTGCAACAGTATATTCCGTACCGTCAACCGTTAATTTCGGGGCTGTGGTTCTCGTTATTGACGGATATTCGGTATATCCCAAATCCTTCAAATTTACCGAATAAACCTTTCCCTTCGCACTCTCCGGGAGCTTTCGCATTGCAACTTCATCGTCCGCAACCTTAAATTCACTTCCCTTAACGCTTATACCGCCCGTAAGCTTTACATTTTCATTCGGATATGCGCTGATTATAACGGGGCAGTCCTCCGTTCCCGAAATTTTATCGGGAATATTCAAGCCGTTGCTCATGTCATATATGCCCTCACGAACATATATAACAAAGCCGTCACCGCTTTTATCCGCCCTCGCCGTTCTCGCAAAGGCTTCATCAAAGGTTTTCAAGGGCTTATCAATTGTTCCCGAATTTGAATCGTCACCGTTTTTTGCGATATATATTGCCTGCTTTCCCTCCGTTTCGTACGGCTCAAATATCGGCAGCTCATCGGGCAGCTCACTCCGCACCTGCTGAAATCTTTTAAATGTGTCCTCCCCCGTTTCATCTTTACTGAAAGACATTACGGCAGGAAATTCATCGGATAAGCCGAATGTAAAATCATGGCTGTTTTGAGCGTTTGCCGTCAGAGCTGTCATTGCAAGGCACGCAAAAACCGATATAATTAATTTTACTTTCAATTAAAGCGCCCCCTTACTTAACAACATAAATATAACCTATAGAAGCCTCGTTATAGTCGAATATATGGACGTCCGTATTTGACGGTTCCGTTACTTCAGTAACAACGTCCGTCCAGTCGCCGAATCGTACTTTCTTAGGCTGCGTCTTATCATAAACAATATACTTCATATTTGAAATACCAAACAAGCGCATTTCATCTTTTTCACCCAAAGAGCCTTTGCACATATTATGGATTCTTATAAAACGTTCATTCATCTCATACGCCTTACCCATAACCAATGCGTACTGATATTTTTCTCCGAATACCCTGTTTGGCACTCCGTTAAAAGCACCCGTATCGTAAATCAAAGTATTTTTATCCGTTGCGGGACTGTAGCAGATAACAAGCTGATTGTCGGGAATATATCCCGATTTATCCGTACCGTATCTTATTACATCACCGACCTGAACAGACTTACCGCTCTTCCAGCATTTAATTCCGTCCTCGGTTTTTGTTCTTACGCTTGTTTCATATCCTCCTTTTGTGACCGTCAAATCCCAGCACAAATCATTTGTATCGGCATTCACGACCTGCTTTATATCCGTAACAATCATTCTCGGGCGCACCGACGCAATAGATGAATTATGCAAATCGTACCCTGTCACATCACGGTAAATTATAATTGCGTCAGCAAGCATTTTATCGTCATCTGACGTATATACCGAATATTTATATTTAGCATTGTAATTTGATACATATCCCGAATATATATTTACGACAGAGCAGTCCTCGATTGCTCCGTTTTCGGGTACAATAAACACCTTTGCCGTATCGTCAGCGCCGATTTTTCCGTTTATTACGCCCGAATCTATAGCCGTATTCAGCATATACATTCCGTCGGCAATGTGCCAGCTTTTTGCCGTTTCTCCGCTTTTATAAATTCCGTCCTTATACGGTAAATCAATCGAAATAGCCTCTCCGTCATCGTTGAATTTGATAAGAACAATATTGTTCAGTCCCGTTTCCTGTGACGTAAGATATTCCATTACCTTTTCGGCGGTCTTAAAGCTTTGTCCGTCAATGCTCACACGGTTGGCAACGGTAATTTCCTTTGCCTCTTTATTTTCCGTATACGCTTTTAAAATAACCTTATCGCTGTTATTGTCGCTGTAATACGCTCTCTGAACGTATACCATCATGCCGTTTTCGCCGGGCTGAGCGGCAAAATAAGCAATTTTTCCGTCATGTCTGATAAATGCCTTTACGTTCGCTCCGACAGGCGGAGTATCAATATATTCCTTTAATTCCTCGGCAGCCGAATATGTTTTACCGCCGATTGTGATTTCTTTCATATCGCCCGTTATTGACTCTAACGTACCCTGCGCATATTCGCCGCTGATTATCACCCTTGCATAATTTCCTTCTATACTGCGCATAACTGACAGTACATTGTTTTCGGCAATATTATCAATTGTCATATAATTGCCCGATGTGTTTTCTGCCTCAACCGTATCAACTCCGTCAAACGAAACGGATTCGGGCTGCTTGTATTTGTTATAAACCGTTTTCGTTTCTCCCGAATACCATTTTACTATAACGGTTTCATACGAAACAACGATAACAATATCAAATCTTCCGTCATTGTCATTGTCTATAAGTCTGACGCTTCCGCAGTCGGGCTTCATATATTTTTTCAGCTTATCCTGTGAAATGCCGCCCGTTACGGATTTCGTATTATAAATGATTTTATAATCCTTTACAAGCTTTCTTGTTTTCGTTTTGCTTTGCTTTTCGTCCGTATACACGCTGTATGTACTTCCGTCAAAATCCTTTATATCGGATGCGTCATATTCCTCAATTACGTTTTTCGTGTCGGGAGCATAAACATAAATCACCGTATCGGTATTGTCAATTTCCTTATAATATGCGTACACATTACAGCCGAAACAATCCTTGTTTGTTTTATCCGCATATACCGTTCCGCTGATTTTAATATTGTCACCGCCTATTGTACTTTCGCCCGTCAGCGCCGTTTTTCCGTCGTCCTCAACAATGCCGTTTATTTCATGAATACCGAAACGCTCGGTCATGAAAAGTCCTTTTTCGGAAACGGTTATATTATTGACGGTAACTTTCATATCAAGCTTTGCAAAAAGCATATTATACATCATACGCAGAGCACTGCGCCTCGTAATTTTATTGCCATCATTGGTCACTCCGTTTGTAATTCCGTATTTGCCCGCCTCTGAAATATAATTTTCCGATTTATTAAAATCATATCCCAAAATTCTGACCATAACCGCACATGCGTCATTGTATCTTATTTCATCGTTCGGCGCAAATTCAACTGACGACACGCCCTTTACAATTTGAGTTTCCGTCATATACATTATACTTTGGTATCTTGAATCCTTTATTGACAAATCGGCAAAAACCTGCTGTTCCGCAGTATATGTTATACCCTCCCTATTGGGAATAAGCCTTGCCGCCATGTCGGCAAAGTCGCCCCTTGTTATATAGCTGTCAGGCTCTTTTGTTTGCTCTTCGGTGATAAATCCCGTATTTATCAAAAAATCCGTAACCTTGGAATCGATCTCCTCCGCCGACGCCGCACACGTCAGCAGAGAAAGAACAAATATAAGACAAATCAAAAATTTGTTTTTCATATTCATCATTTAACTCCTTTCATAAAGGCGTTTATCAAAACCGCCGCTTCTGCCCTTGTTGTATTGTTCTTCGGCGAGAATTTGTTTTCTCCCGTTCCGTTTATTATTCCCTCTCCTGCAAGAGCGCTTACAGCCGCATACGCATAGTCGCTTATACCGCTCATATCGTCAAAATCCGATTTTGTGTTCATAAACTTTATTCCCTTTTGCTCAAACATTCTGTAAATTATTACCGCAACATCTTCTCTGGTTATATTGCTGCCCACGCCGAAATCAGTGTCGCTTATGCCGTTAATTATGTTTTTCTGCTTTGCGGAGGCTATATAAGAGCCGTACCACGCCCCGGGAGCTACATCATCAAAATCCGCAATTCCCTTTTCATTATGAATATCCATTGCAAGAACCGCCATTTTTACAAACTGCTCTCTTGTAACAAGTCCGTCGGGAGCAAATTTATTTTTTTCAACTCCGTTGATAATTCCTCTCTTTGCAAGATTCAATATTGCCTCTTTAGCCCATGAGTAATTTCCCAAATCAGAAAATACATCATCTGCCGTTGTTTCCCGCTTATCATTGTTGATAATGGTATTCAGATTTGAACCGCCGCCGTTGCCGCTTGATGTACTGCCGCCGTTGCCGCCGCCGTATACAGTTCCGCCGTTTTTTGCGTCCTTTACCTGTTTGTCAAAGAAAGTCTTGACCTCATCTCCGTCAGCAAATGTTCTTCCGATAAACGCCGACTGAACGGTTGACTGCTTGGAATTGTCCAGTGCATTGTACTGCGTAAAGTCAATATCGGTAAACTTCACTCCGTCAGCAAGCTTATCTTTAATCAGTCCGTAATATGTGATTGACGAAAGCTCGTTAAGATAATTTATCTCATCTCTTGCAAATTGTATATTATTTTGAAGCTGACGGGCATATTCCTCATTCGACGCACCTGTCAGCAGAGTTCTTTTTTCATACATTCTCTTATTGAATAAGGCTTTATCTCTTTCCGAAACAAACTCGGTGTTCAAATCAATTCCTATTCCGGCATTGTATTCGGCGGTTTTTGAATATATTTGGTTCTGCGCTATCGTTCCGTCGGCGATTTTCTTAATATAATTCTCAACCAAATCATCAAGTCTGATATATTCAAAATTATCCGAATATGCTCCGCTATCGGTTATAACGTAAACCGTATAAGTACCGCTCGGATAGTCAAGCACAGCGCTTGATGAAAATTCTCCGTTATTTACGTTTGCATAAATAAGCGCAAGCGTTTTGTTTTGAATTTCCGTTATCGGAGTATCTTTTCCGTCAAGAACGGCTATTGTATATATTCCGTCGCTATCCTCCGTTTTTCCCGATATGCCTATAACGGATTTCGTATTGTCGGCAATTGCGGTTTTAAATTGAGGAAGTGTTTTTGATTTATCCAATGTATATTCCGACTTAACAGACCCCTGCAAGCTGTCAGGCTCATGAAGCAAGCCGCTGATTTTTCCGTCTTTCACATTCCACGCATATATTTTTACGGAAACCGCTCCGTTAGGTATATCGGTTAATTTAAACTCATTTTCTCCAAGCTGCAAATTATTATATTTAATTGACAGCAGCTTATCGTTTTCACCGTAAACCGCAACGGCTCCGAGTATATCCGCCGTACTTGAATCCTCGCTCTTTAAAACCACGGTATAATCAAGCTTATCGGCTTTTGAAAGCTTTTTCCCGTAGGTATTCAAAACAGCGTTTTTATCCTGTGTATCGACAAATATTTTACTTGATTTTTTTGTCGCGAATAAGCGTTCAAACTTTTCCGACATCGCTCTCAAGGATTTTGCTCTTAAGCCCTCAATGTTCAGATAATACTGCGTATACGGCTTTAGTCCCGATACCGATACGGTAAAGCTTTTATCTTCTCCGCTTACATCTAAGTCACAATCTACTCTGTTTCCGTCCGTATCGGTTATATATACGCAGCCGTCAAATGCCGATAAATCAACATCGTCGTTAAATTCAAGCTGTATATTCGATGAATCGACATAATAATCTCCGTAATTGAAATTTGCATTTACGACGCTCAAAGTGTTTGTAATACGCCTTGCACTGAAATTTCTTATGTACATATCCGCTCCCGTATTATCAACAGCCGTAAGTCCCATTATTATCTGCTTTGTGTACATATACTTACCCCATTCGTAGTATATGTCGCTTGCACCCCAGTTCGGCGAATCGTGCATATTCAGGCTTGTTTTGTTTATTGTACCGTTGGGCATATATACCCATACTGCGCCCGTTTTGGTATCAATTACGCTTTTCATTTTTATCCATTCATCGGCAATTTCTTCCGTTTTCTTTACGGTTACCGCAGTTTTTGACACAACCGTTTTTAATGTTCTCAGACCTGTTGATTGCGTATAGCAATTGCCAAGTGCGGGAGTCCATACTCCTGCGTCCTTATCCTCCGCAACGCTCTCATCATTCGGGAACATGGAAAAGAGTATATCGCTTCTTGAAATCTTTGAGATGTCGGGATATTTTACCTCATATTCAAATACAAGCATATTATCAAGTAAATAATTTGCCGATTTTGATTCGATTTCGGTATAAGCATCTTTTGCTTTCGGGTAGAAATTAACTCTCTCCTCCGTTTTGTCATTCAGATGAAATCTGATATAATTACTGTCCCCGTCATTTTCAACCGATACGCTCCCGACGCTTGAATTTGAAACATACCACGGACCTGCCTCCAAATCCTCCTGCGTTAATATAATTTTATCGTTGCTTGCCGCAGGGTCGTACGGGTCGATAATCGGTTCATCGGGCTTTTGCAATGTTCTGAAATTTAAATTGAATTCAGCCGAAAGAGGCAGACCGCCTATACTTTCAAGAGCACTGTCAATTTTCAAAGTATATCCCGTCAGCTCCTCAAGATTCATCAATGCTGCGGAAATTTTTGTTTCACTGCTCTGCTGCAAAGTATATGTTATTTCTTTTCCGTCCTCGTCCTCAACCGACATGCATTTTTCCAGTTCCTCCGCCGACAGCTTTTGCGAGAATGAAAGATTTATTGTATAATCTCCCGGCTCGATTTCCGCACCGTCTGCCAAATCGGCATTTACAAACATAAACTCTGCGGCTTTGGTTGTAAATTTAATTTGTTTTCCTATTATTGATGCCTCACCGCTTATTACATCGCCGATTTTCAGAGTGTATTCCGTTTCATCGGCAAGTCCGTAAAACATAAATCCTATAGTTTTTTCGTCCTCCTGCGTAACGTCGGCAATAAAACTGTTTCCCTGCGAATCCTCAGCCGTAATTTTACCCTCGAAATCCTTTGCGTTAATATCCGCATTACAGCTTGCGGTAAATTTACTGTCCCCCGCAACGCCCGTTTCTCCGTCCGACACGCTTAAATTAAGCTCTTGGTCTACATATTCGTAAATTGAAACATTGTCAAGATAATATCCGTTATTTATATCAACCTTCGGAGTAAACGTTAAACCCTTTACCGACTGCGCCGAGGTAAAGCCCGGATTAACTCCGTCTTTCCACCAAGCGCTTACCGCCGCACTTGCAAACAATTCATTATTTATATATATGCTTACAGGCGCACTGCCCGATGTATATGTATCAAGCAGTTGAAATATATACTTTATATTAAACCAAGTATCAGGCTCAACAGTCATTGAGCTTTTCCCCTGCGTCAAAGTAAAATTATCACTGCCCTGTGTTTTTGTAATCGTCATTTTTCCTGTCGAATCATGCGTCCATGCGTCATCACTTATCGGTACAGCTACTTCAAATACGCCCGTATCTCCAAGCTCACCTAAAAGCGACGACGGCAAATACATATCCGCCTGCGTAACCGTCTTTTTGCTTCCGTCAACGCCGTACATCGTCCATTTTTTGCTGAAATCATATACGTTTGATGCATAACCTATCGTATAATATTTTATTGTCCCCTTTGTCTGACTTATTTTCAAAACATGATTTGAGCTGTCCGACGGGTCCTCCTCAAGTGATGTTGTAACTGCGTCCCATGCGGGTTTTTCAGTTTCAAAATCATTTGAATATATGTACCGTCTTGTAGGCTCGTCAAAAGTTTCCGCCATAACGGGAATACAGCCTGCCAGCATCGAAGCGGCGGCAAAAACCGCCAAAGCCTTTTTGAATTTCATATTAGTTCATCCTTTCTATTTGTTCACCTTTCTTGCTGCCGTTACATCCTTTACGTCCATGACGAAATCATTATTTCCGTCCCCCCGTAAAATAAAATCATAGAATCTCAGATAATTGCCCTTGTTCCACGAATATCCGCTGTCGCCCCAGCTTATTTCGTCCATATTCAATTCCGCCGTATATTTATTGTCAAACGTCATATATGCGGTTTTTGTATCTATGTTTATGTCAACAGTAACGTCTATCCATCTGCCGAAAAGCTCATTACTTGTATACTCTCCGATTTTTGTAACAGGATTTGCCTTTACCGCAAGACCCTTGTACAGAATATATTTATCATCTGATTTTTGGATTCTGAAAAATGCAGCCTTTCCGTGTCCGCCGTATGACATATCGCTGAATACCGATGGCGACATATGTATAAACGGAGCGTCCGCATAATCTCCGAACTTATCTTTGTTCGGGAATCTTATTTTTAATGATGTACTGATTGTTGTTGACGGGTCATATACGCTGCTATACTTTTCAACGCTGTAATACGGATATTTTCCGTATACAAGACGATGATTTACATTTTGGCTGTCCGCCGTAAATCTTACATATTGTCCGTCATCACTCATCTGAATCACGTTACAGCTATCGCTCGCATTTCTTATATACTGCGTTCCCACAGTGCCGAGCCATGATGACGCAAGATTAGATTTTTCTTTCGTTATAAGCTCCTCATCCTTTTGCTGAGTATATGCGTCAAACGTAATTTCATTCACTGATGACTGCGCAATCGGCTCATCTCCCATTCTTGAATTATATGCCTCTATTTTATAGTAATACGTGCTTGTCTTTTGCGGATACGTCTGAACACTCTGCATAACTCTGTTATCTGTAAGCGGTTTTTCGTATAATATATTGTTCATATCCGCACTGTCGGAAACAATAATTCTGTAGCTTGTCGCATTATCTGCTCTTTTCCACACCGCTTCAATAACATTACCGCTTACAAGAGCACCGCTCTGCTTTGGATATATAATTTCAAGCCCACTTGATTTATTCTCATACTGCGGTACGCTCTGCATACCTATACGGCTGAAATACTCAATATCGTTCAGATTAATAGTGTCCCTTTCGGTATTGTTATAAACCACATTATAATCGTTTCCCTCATATTGGGGGACACTAATTTCGGGATTTTCATATGAATAATAATCCGTTATATTCGGTCCTATTTCTATGCCCTCCGAATTTACGGTGATATTATTCGTAAAATAGTTTCCCGTTGCCGACATTGCAAAACGCATATCTTCGCTTGTATGGTCGCCCGTATTCCATTGTCTGCTCACTCCGCTCAAATATTCCATTCTGTCAACGGCATTCGGATACCTTGCACTCCAATTCGTACCGTCAAGACTGTAATCAAAATACTTTCCGAATCTTACTCCTGTCCGAATATCCGAAATCATTTCACCAAACTTTTTCTCATTGCCGTACATACCGTCTGTCGCTCCGTACGGTTTTATGCAGTCAATAATAATATTTGAATCATACATATTATTGTCCCCGCCGTTTGCCGAAAGAGTACTGCCTATGTTTTTCAGAATATTTCCGTATGCAAAATTGCTTTCTCCCAAATCGTCCATAACGATTCCGGCACCAAGTAGAATTTTTCTCGGCTCGGGGGAATTATCGTGTATATAATTATATCTCACATGGTTGTTTCTTGACGTATACTGTCCGTCGATATAAATTATATTTGCCTCGTTTCCGTTAAATCCGCCCGATGAGGATTCGTTGTATTCGATAATATTTTCACAGCCGCCGAATATCGAAAAACAGCTTGCGTCATAGTTCTCTCCGAGATTGTGCGAAATTACATTTCCGCAGCTTTCGCCTATGCTTACGCACGTCTGCGACATTTTATTGAAATGACAATTCTGAACGAAATTCCGTTCCGCCTTTAAGCTTATAAGGTTGTCTTTGCCGCCGCCTATTCCGACTCCGTAACCGCAGTTTTTAAATTCGGAATTTATAACTCCGCAGTATTCGCACAAATTAATTCCGACGCAGCGTTTTGTTATATTTTCAAATCCGCAGTTCTGAACCACCACTCTTTTACTTCCGCTTATATTTAACGCTCTCTGCGCCGTATTAAACTCAATACTGTCAATAACAACGTCCTCGGACTGTTCGATATTTATAAGACTCTGAGCCGTTTGAGCGGATATTTCCAGTTTATCCGACGCCGATTTATTTTCAAGATAAATATATATTCTCTTTTCTGCATCGCTTGAACACCATTCGCCCGGCATATCTATTTCTTCAAATATATTATAATAGTAAAAATGCGCTTTATCCTCGGGATGATTTACAAGCTGAACGGCACATTTGTTCCCCTGTGAAACAGTCTGTCTTGCAGGTGTTTTTACTGTCCCCTTTTCGTAATCAAAATCTGCCTGCATATGATTATAATACCATGTAACGCATAACTGACCGCTTACTCCGATTTCATTGCTCTGTTTCCATACAAACGGTTTTTTATCCACAGGAACAAACTCAACATTTTCGGTATAATTTTTATCGTCGTCATATCCCGAATCGTAAACCTCCTGAATATATGTGTCCCCCGCATTCGGGTATCTTGATATATACTGCGTTTTTCCGTTATATGTAAGCACCGGTTTTGTTCCCGATGTGCCGTATGTAAATCCCGGCATTTTATCTATACCCAAATCTGAATAATCTATATAATACATATTTTCAGCGTCGGGATTTATACGGTTTATAATTTCTTTATCGGTATTGCTTTCATCGACCTTTATAATTTTGTCTCCGCCGACCGACCTTGTATTTTTCAATACAACCCTTTCGTCATTATATGCACCTATAAATAATTTACCTGCGCTTATATTTATGTCGGTATTAATATTATACTCGCCCTCACGCAGATAAACCGCCGTCCATGAATCCTTTTCTTCATCACTCAAACGGCTGTATTCTTCCAATGCACGCTCTATTGTGGCAAACGGGCTGCTCTTATCCCCCAAAGCACTGTCACTGCCGTTTTGAGCGACATAATACGCTCTTTTAATGTCGGGCTTGCTGCTTTGAATTACATTAAATTCGTCTGTAATTTCAGCTTTCGCTTTATTGAACAGCTCATAATTATTTTCACTTTTTAAAGAAGTATATCCTTCTCTTGCCTGTTTATCGGCATTAATTCCGAATTTTAAAATCAGTTTTCCGCCGCCCTCGCTTGTGTATGCCGACGGAATCATCTCTTTCATATTTGTCCACACAAAAAACTTTAACGCTCCGCTTTTTTCAACAGTCTTATCAAATAACGATGCGTCGTCCATGTCGGAGGAATTAAAAATTTTACATCCCGTTAATGCTCCGCTTGAATCATATTGTGCGGCTATAGCCGTATATGACTCGCTTTTTTCAAGTACAGGCGACATATCGGCAATTATTCTGTAGCCGTCACTGCTTTCCTCCGTTTCGTAATTTACACTAACAAATGACTTTGTATTCAAAATTGCCTCATAAGCGGTTTCCGTTACATTTTCATCTGCACATTTAACAAACAGCTCCGCCTCCTGCGGCAATTCTTTCAATTTAAAGGCATATTTATAATTCCCGAGACCGTCTATTATTGTTTCCCCTATATTTATTACCCTGTTTTCAGTCTTTAAAACCAGTGTAACAAATTTATTTGCATAAATTTTATCGGTTTTTCCTTTTATTTCAATAGTTTTGTGCGCCTCATAATAGCTTATATTATCGGCGTGTACCGTGCCGATTGCGGATATATTCAAAATTAAAATCAAACATAATATAAATGCCCAAAAACCCTTTTTATTCATTGTTCGATTCCTTTCTTCAGGGGCTGCATAAGCAGCCCCGTAAACCGTTTTTATTTAAAATACTCTTTTATCGGACTGTCGGATTCCTTTATAACCTTTGCTGTTGCACCCGCAATATAATCCGCACCTGCCGCCGTATAATGCAGCGTGTCCTGCTCGACAAATTTGCCTGTTGAAGTGTAATACCCCCATTTACCGTTCCTTTGCTCCGCATAACCGCCGTCAAAAAATTCCTCACAGCTTTTTATTGTAATCCAGTATTTATCTATAAGCTGCTGCTGTTTTCCGTCGCTGTTTATATACGGAAGCCTGTCGCCGTTTTTATCAAAGAAATAGCTCTGCGACTCAGGCGCATTATCGTAAATTTCCGCAAAATGATTATGCGTTTCCGTGAATAAATCCACCGCCGTAACATTGTCATATTCATCTGCAAGCGACGGGATTTTTTGATTTATTATCGCCTGAGTAACATATCCGTAGTAGTTGGAGGACGTACTCTGACCGTTTCTTGACGATATTGAGGCAATATTTCTCACAATAACCTCAGCGCCGACCTCCTTGCAGTAATCAAGCATTATGCGCATATTGCCGATAAAGCAATCCGCCGCATATGATGACAGCTCGCCGTTTTCGTTTTTGTATAAATACGTCATCATGCCGTCCTTTGAGGTTTCGGTATTGATACCGTCCGCAAGATAAATTTTGCCTTGCTCCTCTGATACGATATATGTGCCGTTATCGTCCTTCTCCTGCGTATACTGCATATCGTCAAACGGTGCGCCTGTTGAACCCGTCGAATATATTTTCCGTTCGCCGCCGACAGTATCGTAATATTTTCCGTTATATCCCATAGTTGCGTAATCATTATAGCCTATACCGAAAATTACAATATCGCCATCACCGATAAACTGCTTTGAATAATCCCAGCCGTTTTCAGTGTCCCCAATATATGTATTCGTATTCCAGCCCGCATGGCACTGATTATTGATTTTTGCACCGTATGCCATATAATTGCCTATATACTCTCCCCAGCCCTTACGGATTGAGTCCGCCGAATACGCCTGACCGAGAGAATCGCCGATGAGAATAACGTCCTTTTCGGGCATTACCTTTCCCGGCACTGCAAGCGGAATACAATTTGAAAGTGACTTCCACATAAATATTTTTACGGAATTTGTGTTTTCGGGGACACTTTTTATTATACTGCCGCTCCCCGATGTATAATCATAATTTAAATCTTCCTCCTGAACCGATATTAAAGCTCCGTCCGAATTATATGACGCAAAATACAGCTTGCATTTGCCCTCGTCATCAAGCTTGTTTATAACGTCCGCATTCACCGATACGGTATTGTCCTTAAAATCCGATACATTCACCGTTCCGATTAAGCCTGCAGTTTCATCTGCCGTCTTTATAACGGTATCCGTTATATTTTCAGCACCGTTATTTATGCTTAATTTGTAATCGGAATAATCCTTATTGAACTTAAACTTATACGAATATGTGTTATCGCTGCTTACAGCAATTTCCGATATATAGCCGACCGAGTTATTGCTGTCTGTCATTTTTAGTGTCACCGTTCCCACGTTGCTTTCAGCCTTGCCCTCGACATAGATATTATGCGTTTCACTTCCGATGTAAGCGTCGTCGGCATATGCTGACGCACATATCGGCAAAACCGACAGGGATAACAATATTGCGAAAATACGTTTAATCATATGCTTCCTCCTTTTATGCAGTGGGGCGGAGAAGTACCCGCCCTATAGTTTTTTATTTGCTCCATGCAAGCTCGTTTCTCTGTAACGGTTTCATTGTTTCGGGAGCGTCCCATACATATATTCTGATTTGCTCCGCATTTGCACAATTCTCCGTAATGCTCAGATTTACTGTCCCCGTTTTATCAACATTAACCGTATCTTCATCAATTGCGATAAGTTCGTTGTACTTGCCGTACACCGCCATAACAACCCATGCTGATTTTGCAGCGGCGGCATTTGCAAGCTGAACGCTTACGCCGGCACCCTCCGCTGACGGTGCTGTTACGGTATAGCTGTCAATATATACGCTTGTCGATTTCGGCGTTGTAAATTCAGCGCTTACCGTTGATATATTAATCTGACCGTTTGCATCTTTAAAGCCTGTCGGAATTTCAACCGTATATACGCTTGAAAGAGCCAGAGCGCTGTAATCAATGTCAAATTCCACGGTATGACCGTTTGCTTTAATCTGCGGATTTAAAAGGGCATTCGGTATTTCGGAACCGTTGTATTTTAACGCTATCTTTGAAAGCTCCTCCGATATGGGATTTGTTGCAAAGTCAACGATTAACTTTCCGTTTTCAATATCCGTTGTAATGCTGTCTGTTC
Organism: uncultured Clostridia bacterium; assembly: GCA_934454215.1. GTDB lineage: Bacteria > Bacillota > Clostridia > UBA1381 > UBA1381 > Ornithomonoglobus_A. The sequence goes on along the minus strand of CAKSGG010000001.1, from coordinate 24,333 downwards.
CGATTGCGTTTTTCATCTGCCATACCGCAACGTCGTCTATATAAATACCGTCTGTGATTACTGTCCCCTGCGGTGTTGCAATACGAACGCCGTTTGCGGCCTTTTCAGAGGTTATTTCATATGTTCCGACCGTAATATAATCAAATACTTCTCCGTTTACATATACCGTTGTATTTTTCGTATTAGGCGTATATGCCCACTTAATATCAAACCATGTATCGGGAGTAATGTTCATTGTTTTATTCTGAGCAGTCAAAACAAAACTCTGACCGTCCGTTGACTTTGTAAACTTTACGCTTCCCTGAAAATATCTGTCCGTTGCATCGGAAGAACCCAGTCCCGTTTGATAGTAACCGTCCGCCGTCATTTCATTCAGCGCTGCGGCAGGAAGATAGAAACGTGCCTGCGCAAACAATGTCTTACTGTCTGACATTCCGTAATCCGAATATATTTTACCGCTCGGAGCAATATCCATTCTTGACATATAGCCTCTTGCATTGTTAGTAACATTCAAATTACCTGCTGTTGTGTACGCTATAACGTTATTTTCACTGTTTGCCGGGTCTTTCTTTAATGCAAACTTTGCATCACCCAACCATACATATTGGCTTGCCAGAGAATTAACCTCGCTCTGCGTCATGGTGTAGCTGAAAAAGCTTGTTTTTTCATCAATTCTCGGAGCTTCTCCCGTTGTGAATGTAATTGTCTTTGATGGGAACGAAGCCTCGCCCTTTGTTACGCTTGCGATGTTTAATGTATATGCCGTAAATCCCGAAAGTCCGTCAAATTTAAACTTCAATGACTTTGTTCCGTTCTGTGTAACCGACGCAGTAATCGGCGAACCGTTTTCAGCCGTTGCCGTAATTTTGCCCTCATAATCTGCCGCATCAACAGCAGTGCCGAATGTCAGTGTAAATTCCTTTGAATATGAAATGTCTGTTGCTCCGTCCTCAATATCGACTGTGTAGTCCTGGTCTTTTATCTGCCATATTGCGCCGTTATCCAAATAGAAGCCGTTATTGATTTTGAAAGGCTCTGTTGCCGATGTTGACATCAAAAATGAAATACCCAGACAATAGCTTGACATTGCCCATGCCTCACCGCCCTGCCATGTAAGATTCTTAGTAAATACCAACTCATCGTCAACATAGAAGCTTATAGGCTTGTTTGCGCCTACCGTGCCGACAAACTTAATATTATACCAGCGATTCGGATTCAGCTTTTTGGTTTGGCTGATTTCATCAGTTAAAGTAAATGTATTTTCATCAGCCGTTTTGCTCAGCTTTATTCTCATAACCCTTTCGCCGCTCAATATCGCATTATAATACGGCAAGCCTATATCTATCGTATCACCGTTTGCCAAATCGTCAAGCAAGCCTTCCGTCAAATACATATCGGTTTCAAATGTTGTCTGCCTTCCTGCCTGTATTCCCGCACTTTCAAATGTAATTTTATTTGAAACAGTACTCTCCCATACTGTCGGCCACGGACTGATTGTATAAACATCTCCTGCAATCCAGCTCGGGTCTTTCACTCCTGTTGTATCTGTTATTTTAACCACTTTATTTGACGCATCCTCGGGGTCTGATGCCAAGACAGCTTCACAGCTCAAGGTTGTTTTGTCAGCCGCACTGCTGTAATCGTTCAGATAGATATAATTTCTTGTATCAAGCTTTGAATTGTGCTCACTTGTGAATGTTACTGTCTGTGACGGAATATACAACTCTCCGTCAATAACCTCGTCCATTGTCAGCGTGTATTCCGTATCATACGAAAGCTTGCCGAAATTAAATTTAATTCCGTTTTCGCCGTTCTGTTCAACCGCCGCCGTAACAGCAGTACCGTCTTTTGGAGTCAGCCTGATTTTCCCTGCGTACTTATCGGCAGTTACGGGGACACTAAAGTCCGCAGTAAATTCTTTTGTTCTTGCAATGTCCGTATCACCGTCGGCAATATTCAGCGTTACAGTCTGGTTCTTGTACTCATACACAGCCGCATTATCAATGTAGAAACCTGTTGTCAAAGGCATATTTTCGTCTGACTTAAATCCGATACCGCCAAATTTACTTTGTACATTCCAATATCCTGTCTCATCGGTACACTGCCAGTCGGGTACCTGAGCTGTTCCGAGCAGTTCATCATTAATATAAACATTGACAGGCGCTTTTTTTATCCGGTAGTCACACTTTAAATTAAACCATGTATCAGGCTGAATTTTCTTTACCGAATCTCCCACTGTTAATGTAAATGTATTTTCACCGTCCGTCTTTGTTATCGTCATACCCGTAACATATATATCCCAATATGTTAAAGGCAAAACTCCGGCTCTTATTTTCTTTTCCGATAATTCATTCAGCAAGCCGCTCGGCAAATACATATCCACGCTTGAAACAGTCTTTTTTGAACCGTCAATTCCCATGTTCTCTTGGCTTTTCCAGTTGAAGCCCAACTGTAATGTCGAGCAAATTTTTGCTGTTCCCTTTCCTGTTCCGTCGGCGTCAGTTACGTGCATAACCTTGTTATCAACCGCCGATGAATCTGGGTCGGCTGTTATCTCCATATCATAGCCGAAATTATTTTCAAGTTTTGTATCATATGTGTTGCTGTAAAAATACGTCCTTGTTTCCTCGGCAAATGTACCCGTGCCGTATGCGGCAAATGCGGAAAATCCGCTTGTCAGCATTGACGCAGCCAAAAGACCGCTTAAAAGTTTTTTGTTTTTCATTACTCATTACTCCTTTTTATTTATTTTTTTATTAAACTTACCTGATACGAAACCGGCTTTGACAACTCCGCCGCTTCCTTTGAATATTTTTCAGCCGCCTCTTTAATCTCATTTTCTTTCGGCTTATACTCACCATAGCCTTTAAAATATCCTATATACGGATGATTTTCGTACTTATTCAAAAATGCCTGATAGCCGCTGTCGGTTGTTATACTGTCACCGCCCCACGCTGTCGTTATTGCGATTGCTCTGAGCTTGTCAACCTCTTTATCCTTAAGCATAAGCTTTTCATATGCCGACACTGACCTCTTTTGATTCGGATTTTCCTGCAATAAAGCAATATTAATTCCGTTCGCAAGTTCTGCACTTGTATATTCGCCGACCACCTCATCTCCGAATTTAAGCGTGTATGTTCCGTCCTCCAAATCGGATACTTTAATTATTTCTCTGTTCAAATCATCCGTCAATGACGGCACAAATTTCTGTGCGTTCATGTAGTTTGTATTTGCCGCCAAAGGCGAGGATTTCGGAGAATAAACAAAACTCACATTATTATCGGAGTAATTTAAATCGTAAATGCCGCAGTTTGTTTCTACCGTATTTTCCTTTGAGATTTCAGCGCCTGCAACAACTGAATCCGCACCCTGCTCTTTCAGATAACAATATCCCAGAATTGTATAGCCTGTGTTTGTCGGGTGGATTCCGTCACCGCCTTGAATTACATTCTTCTCTCCAATGCTGTTGCCGTAATTCGTTATATCGTTTGTCATTGTATTTATATCGTAAACGCTTATTCCCTCCTGCGCCGCCAGTTCCTTAATACGCAGACTTAACGCTTTTAATCCGTTGTTAAGCTTTTCATATGTATTTGCCGAATCAGCACTGTCTTTTAAATCCGCAAGCGGCGGCGTAACAAGTGTAATTTCAACGTCGTTTTCCTTGCATTTTTCAATGACCTTTTTATAATTGTCTATACAATACTGTATTCCCTGCTCGCCCTGTTCGGCTGTTGAATTTTCCTGAAAATACGGTGTGATGTCATTTACTCCTATCATAAGCGTTGTACGGTTTGTACCCTCGGCAAATATATCCCAATCAAGCCTTTTAAAAACACCCGATGCACTCTGTCCGCTGATTCCTTTATTGTAAAAAGCTATTTCTCTGTTAGGATATCGTGTCTGATAATAATGCTCTATAAAATACGGATAAATACCGATATGCGTTATGCTGTCACCCATAAAGCTCACTGTATCGCCGTCCTGATACGATTTGTCACCGTTTTTCTGTTCTTTCACCGTATCAATCGGCTGTATCGTGTCTGTCCATGCAAAAGCCTTAATCATTGATGTACCGTTCGGAACAGATGTACTCAGCAAATCCGAAACATATTCTTCTCCGTCACCGCCGTAGCCGATTTTATTCTTTCCTCCGCTTACAGCTCCGATAAGTCTGCCGCTGTCATCATAGCAAGCAAAATATATTTTATATTCCGTTTCATCGGCATACAGATTTTTAATCTTCGCTTGTATGCCGACAAAATCACCGTCCGTGAAATATTTGTTTGCGTTTGTTCCGCTGAAAGAAAGAACATTTTCAAACTTTGAGCTGTGACACACCGCCGAAAGAATGTCTTTCGTTATATCCTCGCCGCCCGAATTTATACTTACCGTATAATCTGACGGATTATCAATCGGAAGCTTAAATTTTTTGTAATATCTGCCGCCGACAATATCAGCTTCTGCGATATATGCAATATCTCCGTTGGTTTTGTTTTTAAGAATTATCGTTGCCGTTGATTGTTCTGCCGCTGCCTTTCCGCTGATAATCACATTGCTTGTGTCGGTATCTATATCCACCGCCATTGACGGCGCAGCACTTGAAAGCAAGCTTAATATCATACCGATAAATATAATTTTTTTCTTCATTAACATCTCTCTCTCTATTTTAAATAATATTTCAGCTTACTGTCGCTTTGCAGCAAAAGCTGACGTACTATCGACGCAAATTTGTCCGCTCCCCTTACATTCGGGTGAAGTCTGTCACTCGTCTTGCTGCTTATACCTCCGTTTTGATGCGCTTCAAGCTCCTCATCGGTCAAACCCCATTCCGATTTCATTACCGAATAATCCATGTAGTAGTTCTTTAGCTGTTCATCGACGTCATTGTCCTTGAACATTTCATATGATGTTTCCGATAACGGCAGATATATCAGCTCCTCCTCTGCGGCAATTGCCGAAAGTGTTTCCGATGCTGCTTTCAGATAATTTGAAAACTGAACCTTTCCGTCACTGCTCTTGTAGGCATTTGTTACAGGACTTACAAGTATGGGAACCGCATTGTTTGCTTTTACCTGTCGAACCATTTCCTCGATGCCGTTTCTGTATAAATCTATTTTCCCCTCGGACTGTGAGCCAATCAAATCATTGATTCCCAAACATATAATAACATAATCTCCCGACTGCACAAGCGGTATAAATTTACTCCAATCGCCCAGTGCAGGGTCATCGTCAAGCCATGATTTAGCCGTTGAACCCGATACAGCCTTATTGATTACGGTTATGTTATCCGAATTAAAATAATCGCCCAAAAAGCTGCCGACTCCGCCCTGCGGATACCACTGCTCTTTCCAGTCCTGCCATGTTGAATCGCCTATAAGCCATAAATTCGTTTTCTCAAGCTGACCGTCTGCGGCGGCTTCATACGGGGTCAGCGATGCTTCGGCCTCCCACATAAAAGCCTTTGCGCTTGCGGTGTTTTCGCTTAATTCAACCTTGCCGCAGTTTATGGCATTTTTGCCCGAATAATCCGAAAAATCAAGCGAATCCGATTTAAGCGTACTGCACTTTACAAGCATACCCGATTCGTCATACTGCGCTATCAATACGGAGTATTTCGTATTGTCCGAGCCAAGCTTGTTTTTAGGGTATATTGTAACTCCTACCGAAGTATCTTTTGGTATTTCATTTGTCGGTTGATACGTAAATCTTCCGACAGTATACGGTGTTCTTGACGGAGCACCGCCTATAATAAGGCTCGCACCGCTGTCATCGGTAAGATATATGTCTGCGTCAACAAGCCTTCCCGTACCCGATACCGCTTTTATTACGGTATCGTTTATTTTCTCTCCGTCCAATCTTAAATCAAACGATAATTCCGACGCATTGCCGTTATAAAGAAATTTTGTACTGTATGAACCGTCCTTTTGAGCTGTGATTTCTCCTATATAGCACGTTTGATTACCGTCATATAATCTGAGCGTTATCGGTGCCGACGACGATGATGTCAGCTTTCCCTCTATGTAGACATTATTCGTATCGGTACTCTGCACAGCCTCAAAGGCGCTTACTGCGCCTGCGCCCGATAAAACGCAGGCTGACAGTAAAATTGATATTAATTTTTTCATCAGATAAGCTCCCCTCCGTTAATTTACAGTCTTGAAATATTCCGTAAGCTGTGCCTTAACCTCGTCATATACCTCCTGCAAGCCGGCTTCGTTAAGCTTTTTCTTGAATTCGTCCAAATACTCGTCGGGATTCTGAACTCCTCTGTCGCGCTGATTATATTCGTCAAGCACCGTCTTTATATTTGAAATCTGCGTCTTTACATTTGAATTGTCAAAAACAAATCCCAAAAGCGTTGACTTATCCGCTTCATTATTAACCTTTTCCGTCTGCTCCCAAACGTCCTCGTCCTGACCTTCCAAAAGAATTGTATTATACACATTTCCGAATTTCCAGCCTGCGCCGTTGTTTGTATAGCCCGAACCGCTTATAAGCTGCGCTCTTCCGTTCTCCATCTTATAATGCTTTCCCTCGACACCGAAGGTGATAATATTGTACAGCTCTTTATTCGTGTTTATAAGCTTAATAAATTCAAGAGCCTTTTCGGGATTCTTGCACTTTTGACCTATGCCTATCATGGTTGCCGTACATTTATTTCTGTCCATATATGGTTTTTCAATAGGTACAAGTTTAACCTTCTGCCCGACCTCGGCACTTATTTCAACATCAGCACCCGGCTTCCATACCTGATTTGAAACCGCATATTTGCCTGCCTTATAGTCAGCCGTATCATCGCCTATGCTCAAAGCGTCCTGTCTTATGTAGCCCTTTTGATACCAGTTCCAAAGCTGTCTTACACCGTGATTCCATTCCTCCGTATCATACGCAAACACCAAATCGTCCGCCGATTTTGAGCCTCTCGGCAGGAATATGGATTCAATTCCGACGGAATCATAATTTCTCGTCCATTGCAGTGTTCCGTAGCTCGGCTGATACGGATATATGTCAGGCTCGTTCTGTTTTACTGTTTCAAGATACGGTTCAATATCATCTATTTTCTGAACCTTTGACCAGTCAAAATCGTATTTGTCGGCAATGTCCTCAAATACTACAAGTGAAAAAGCCGTTGCCATTATCTGAACATTCGGAACGGCATATATTTTTCCGTCATATGAAGCTGCCTCCCATGCGTAATCGGGAATTGCTTCACGCAAGCCGTCAACCTTATCTATCATGTCCGTAATATCCATTAAGCCGCCGTTATCAACCGCTGTCTTGTACGGATTTACATATCCCGTAAAGCACAAATCAAAATCGTCGCCCGACGCCATCATAAGCTTCATTTTTTCCGTAAATGAGCCTGCGTCAACAAACTGCATATCAAGCTTTGCGCCGATTTCTTTTTCGACAATTTCGTTTGCGGCGTCCATTACGCTTTGTATGTCCGCCTGTGCGTCACCCGGAACAATCCATTTTAAAGTAGGAACGTCCCCTCCCTCTTTTGCGGTTTTTACATTTCCGCAGCCTGATATTCCTGCACAAAGTGTAGCAATAAGTCCGATTGAAATTAATCTTTTTTTCATTTTTTTACTTCCTTTCCTTCGCCTTTATAAGACATTTATTTATTTTTATGCTTTCGCACAATTAACCCTTAACAGCGCCTACCGTCAATCCCTTTACAAAATACTTCTGGAAAAACGGGAATATAACCAGCGCCGGTCCCGCAACAACTATCGCCATTGCCATTCTGACCGTTTCACTCGGAACCTTTGCGCCGTCCGATATTGCAGACGCAGACGACGTCATTTCCTGAACAAGCTTTAAATTATTCATTATTCTTTGCAGAAGATACTGTAAGCTTATAAGCTTTTCATCATTTATATAAAGCATTGCCGTATACCAGTCGTTCCATTTTCCCAAAAAGCATATCAGAGCTATTGAAGCAAGAACAGGCTTTGACAGCGGCAGCACCGTTTTGAAAAATATATTATACACGCTCGCTCCGTCAATCTGCATTGATTCAAACAATTCTGTCGGCAGTCCCGCAAAGAACGTTCTTATAACGAACACCGACCACGGATTTATAAGCGACGGAATTATATACACCCAAATTGTATCGCCCAAATGCAGATATTGTGTTATAAGTATATAGCTCGGGACAAGTCCGCCGTTAAACAGCATTGTAAAATACAGATAAAACGAAACCTTGTTTCTTCCCTTAACGTTTTTCTGCGAAAGCGGAAATGCGCACATCGCCATAAACAGGACGCTCAAAAACGTTCCGACAACGGAAAATATCGCCGTAACCTTGTAAGCGTTCAATATCTGCTGCGGATTTTTAAACACAAATTTATATGCCGCCAAATCTATCCGCTTGGGAATGATTCTATAGCCGAAATTCACAACGTCCTGCTCATTTGACAGCGACACTCCCACAAGCAGTAAAAACGGAATTAAAATCACTGCGCACAATACGCTGAAAAATAATATAAGAAATATCTGTTCTGTAGTTCCTCTTTTTTTCATTTTTAGCCGTTCCTTTCTCATATCAGAATAATGCGTTATCGGGGTTTATCTTTTTCGTAATCGAATTTGTTACGATAACCGTAATCATTCCGACTATCGACTGAAGCAAGCCCACCGCCGATGACATACCCATATCTCCGACCTCTCTCATCGTTCTGAAAATATAGGTATCTATAACGTCCGTTTTCTTATACAGCATACCGATATTTCTCGGTACGTTATAAAACAGTCCGAAATCGGCTCTGAAAATATTTCCTATATTTAATATTGTAAGAACCGTAATAAGTGGTACAAGCATCGGTATTATTATATGCAATATAATTTTGACTTTATTTGCGCCGTCAACCTCCGCCGCCTCAAACAGTGCGGAATCAATTCCCATAAGCCCCGCATAGTACATAACGCTGTTCATGCCGATATTTTTCCATACGTTTGCTATAATCAATATTCCGGGCCAGTAATCCGCTTTCCCGTACCAGTCTATTTTTTCCAGTCCCATGATTGCTCTTATGTTATTTACAATACCGTACTTCGTATTCAAAAGCGCAAATACCATGTACGCCACTATAACCCATGATATAAAATGCGGAGTTATCATAATTGTCTGGAAAACCTTTGTTGCGGCTCTGCTTTTTAATTCAAAAAGCAAAATAGCAACGAAAACCGCCAGAATTGTTCCTATTACAATAAACATAAAATTCATTGACAGCGTATTATATGTAATTCTCGCAAACACGTCGGATTTAAAGAAAAACTTAAAATTATCAAAGCCGACCCATTTACTACCGAAAATTCCCAGATTATATTTATAATCCTTGAATGCAATTACAATTCCCGCCATGGGCAGATACGAAAACACGAATACAAGCAGCAGCGGAATAACCCATAATGAGTACATCTGCAAATCATATTCGGATATTTTCTTTTTTCTTACCGTTTGTTGTGTTGATTCTTTCAGTTTCATAATAAAATCTATCCCTTTCCCGTTTTTATATTTTAATTATATCATGCGTTTTTTGCAAATTAAAGTGTTCTTTTTTGTGTTTCATATTCTTTCTTGTGTTTTTTGCATAATTAATCTTGCAATTTTGAGCATATTATAATATAATTATTATGAGAATTTATAGATTGTATTGCGGGAAGGGTTTTATATGTATAAACTTGTTATAGCAGATGATGAGCAGAAAATACGCACATTGCTCAGCAAAATAATAAACTGGAACGAATTGGGCTTTGAGGTTGTCCGCCTATGCTCCGACGGAAACGAAGTCATAGAATATTTGAAAAAACACAGCGTTGACTGTATTCTGTGCGATATACGCATGAAAAACACCTCGGGCATAGACATAGCAAAATACGTATATAACAACGCCCCCAGAATAAAGGTCATACTTCTCAGCGGTTATCAGGATTTCGGCTACGCCACGGCGGCACTGCGGTACAATGCGGAAAATTATCTGCTCAAGCCCGCAAAGGTTCCCGAATTGAAAAGCACGTTTATGAGAGTACGTGAAAATCTTGATATGCAGAAAAGCCATCTCGATATTATGTCAAATTACAGACGTGAAATTTTCACAAATCTTATTTCGGGATATTATAAGGATATTTCATCAATTGCCGAAGCCTTTGCAAACGTTCATCTTGAATTTACAACCGATGACAGCTTTGCCGTTGTCAAAATCAGGTTTTCCACTCCGATGAAATGCGAGGACTATCCGATTTCCCACTTTTATCAGAATATTGTAAACCTCGGTTCGTCACCCTTGTCCGCATTTTTTGTGTACAGCGACGACGTTTCCGTAACATATCTTATGTTCTCGAAATTCAAAGGCTCCGATACCTTTCTTGATTTTGCCGGCTGTATATGCTCAAACATAACGGATATTTCAAAGGTTGAATGCAGTATTGACAGCTTTTCGTATTTTGAAAACGCCGCTGACTTTTGCAGCAATGCCGATAACAGCCATGACCCGTACAATGTACTTTTTGCTCAGAACACAAAACATCTTTCAATCGCAATTGCCTCGGGCAGCCGCGAGGATATTGATAAAGCCGTATCATCTATTTCGGAAAATATATCGGATTACAGCATTGATGATTTTTCCGATTATTTCAAAAAAATTGCCGAAAAGCTTGATTTTCCTCAGCAGCCCGACAACGGTCTTGATTTAAAAAGCTTTTACAGCCGTTTAAAGCAATGCCGAAATATCAGCAGTGCGGCGGACGCCGCAAAAAAATATTTTTACGATTTATCCTTATGTCTGCACAGTACAGATGTACAAAATCAAAATATACTCCGTGTCCGTAACTATGTAATGGAGCATTGCTCCGACGATTTGTCGCTCGAAAAATCCGCCGCAATGGCGTATTTGTCGCCCACATATTTTTCAAAGGTATTCAAAAGCATCACGGGGCAGACATATGTTGATTTTGTAATAGACTGTAAAATGAACAAAGCAAAGGATTTACTTATCAACAGCCAGATGAAAATATATGAAATCAGCAACGCAGTAGGCTACCGAAGCACAGGGTCGTTCGTCAAGCTTTTTAAAGCGTCCTGCGGAATAACCCCCACCGAATACAGGAATAAATTTACCAAAGGAGTATACTGATGTCAAAGCAAAGTCCAAAAACATTGTTCTCAAAATATTTTCTGAACTATCTGATAATTATTGTCACCGCCATAATCGTTATGCTGACATTGATTTTATACACTATTTTAAATTATTCCGAAACGCAGATTGGTATGTACCGCACAAGACTGGAGGACCAGGCAAATCAGCTTATCCGTTCGACAGCCGATAACTGTACCGATATGTTCGTAAAAATTTCGTCAATTCAGTCCGTAACGTCATTTTTTAATTCCGACCCAGCAAGCCGTACAGAGCTTGAATTATCAAGATATGCCGAACCCATACGGAATGCGCTCACATCGACAATCGTAAGCGAAAGCTATATTCAGTCGGCATACATATATTCAACAGCAAACAATACCGTTATGTCAAACAAGTCACTTGAAATAAATCCCGATTTGTCAAAATATTTATGGTACACCGATGATTTTAAAAACCAAATGAACACGCAGGAATTTTGGAACGCTCAGATTATTGATAAAGCGTCTGCCGGCAGCTATACCGCAATTTACAAAAAGCTCGGTTCTTATCCAAAGGGTGATATTTTTGCTGTTATTCTAATTAATTTAAGTCTTATAAAAAACGATATAGCAAGAATTTCCGCCGATTCCAACGGGCAGTTTATGCTGTATGACTGTTCGGGGAATAAAATATTGTTTTCGACGGGCAGCGAGGATTTCTCTTACGCTGTGAACAATACGGACAAAAAAAGCAAAATTATATTCAGCAGATATTCCTACAGTTCACTGCACATACCCGAATATAACTGGAAATGTATTTACAAATACGATAATATCTCGGCACTTAAAAGCGCTTATACCACGCTTTTGTTTTTGCTGCCGCTTATAATTATTATATTTGTTCTTACCGCAGTATTTTTATCTTATGTATGCGCAAAACAGATATACCGTCCCATAGACAATATCATGTCAGTGCTTGACAGTATGAAAAACAGCAAAAGCTCAACGCATGAGGAAACCGATTATGATTATCTTGAAATAAAATATATTGTACAGAATATACTTGACACATTTAATGACAAGCAGCAAATGCAAACAGAACTTGAAGATAAATTAAAGCAATTAAATAATGTAAAGCGTTACGCACTGCAAGCGCAGATTCAGCCTCATTTAATATTCAACACGCTTGAAATAATCTATCTTGAGGCGTACAATCTGCTCGGCGATGATAATATTGTTTCCGAAATGGTGTGCAGTCTTGCGGATTTAATACGTCTTTCATTCAGAGATGAAAATAAATTTTCGACAATCGAAAACGAGCTGCTGCACGCTGAAAAATATATTCATATTCAGTCTATAAGATTTGAAGATATGTTTAAAACCGTATGGGATATTGACCGTGAGCTTGACGGGTTTCTGACCCCGAAGATTATTCTTCAGCCTATAATTGAAAATTCCATTATACACGGCATTATTCCGTCCGACCGTTTTTGTACGCTGACTGTCAAGAACTATTCCGAAGATGAAGATATAGTATTTATTATTGAAGATGATGGTATCGGCATGGAACACACACGGCTTGAACAGATAAACTCATATCTGAACTCCGATGAGCTGCCGCAAAAGAATATAGGCATATCAAACGTCAATATGAGAATTAAAATACTTTTCGGCAGAAAATACGGCTGTACTGTGCTATCCTCCGATAAAAACGGTACAAAGGTTGAAATACGTATTCCCAAAATCACTCCGTAAAATACCGATTGCCGCAAAAAGCCGTTAATATATTGCACCTCAACTACGGCTGACGCTGAGGGTTTAATTCATATCTGAATACACTAAAAAAGGAGCAGCCCCGTAATCGGGATTGCTCCTTAAAAAATCTCTTGTCCGATTTTATTAATCTACCAATTCAAGAATTGCCATTTCAGCACTGTCACCGCGGCGGGGACCTAATTTCAGTATTCTTGAATATCCGCCATTTCTCTCGGCATACTTAGGAGCGATTTCGCTGAACAGCTTTGTTACAACGTCCTCTTTTGTTATAAACTCCAAAGCCTGACGGCGAGAATGAAGCGTATTTGTCTTACCCAAAGTAATCATCTTTTCAGCCATACTCTGAGTTTCCTTTGCTCTTGTTACAGTTGTTTCAATTCTTCCGTTTTCCAAAAAGCTTGTTACCAGATTACGCAGCATAGCTTTTCTTTTGGCTGTAGGAAGACCCAACTTTCTTGTTCCGGGCATATCAGTTACCTCCTATTAATCTTCTTCCTTTTTAAGATAAAGACCTAAACCGTTTAATTTGTTTATGACTTCTTCAAGCGACTTTCTGCCTAAGTTTCTTACCTTCATCATGTCCTCCTCGGACTTATTCGTAAGGTCTTCAACCGTATTAATACCTGCACGCTTCAAGCAATTGTAGGAACGAACCGAAAGGTCAAGCTCTTCAATAGTCATTTCAAGTACTTTCTCTTTCTTGTTTTCTTCCTTCTCAACGATAATTTCCGTATTCTTTGCTTCCTCCGACAGGTCAACAAACAGGCACAGAAGGTCGTTCATGATTTTTGCAGACAAACTAACAGCCTCGTCCGGCTTAATTGTTCCGTTTGTCCATACTTCAACCGACAGCTTTTCTCTGTCGGTATACTGTCCTACACGTACATTCTCAACAGTGTAGTTTACCTTGGTAACAGGTGTATATATGGAGTCTACGGGTATAACGCCGATTACCGACTGTGCACCGCTTTTATTTTTATCGGCGCTGACATAGCCTCTGCCCTTTGATAGAGTGATTTCCATATAAAGATGCGCATCGTCATTAAGCGTTGCTATATGAAGGTCAGGATTAAATATTTCAACATCAGCGTCACGCTTGATGTCGCCGGCTTTAATTTCTCCGGCACCCTTTGCTTCTATATATACGGTCTTTGTCGAATCGCCATACAGCTTGAACGCAATCTTTTTGATGTTCAGAATAAGCTCTGTAACATCCTCCGTAACACCGGGAACGGTTGAAAATTCATGCTGAACGCCGTCTATCTTTATTGATGTTGCGGCAGCGCCCGGCAATGATGACAACAATATTCTGCGAAGTGAGTTACCTATCGTCGTGCCGTAGCCTCTTTCAAGAGGAGACACAACAAATTTTCCGTAACGGCCGTCTTCGCTGAGTTCCGTACATTCAATGTTAGGCTTTTCCATTTCTATCATTCTAAAACCCTCCTTTTAACTTCGGGTATTCTGCGGAATATATCCGCAAAATACCTATATAAATATAAAATCTGTATCCACTTTACCGAGGGTAAATCGTTATTATTTCGAGTACAACTCGACGATTAAATGCTCTTCGACATCATATTCTATATCGTCTCTGTTTGAAAGTCTTACAACTTTACCTGTAAGAGTATTTCTGTCCATATCAAGCCACTGCGGAATAACGCGTTTTGCATTATCTTCAACAATCTCCTTGATTCTGACTGAGCTTCTGCTCTTTTCTCTTACGGAAATAACATCACCCGGCTTTACAAGGTATGAAGGAATGTCAACCTTATTGCCGTTTACTGTAATATGACCGTGATTAACGATTTGTCTTGCTTCACGTCTTGTATTTGCAAGTCCAAGTCTGAATACTACATTATCAAGTCTTGACTCCAGGATTTGAAGTAACATTTCACCTGTGATGCCCTGTCTTTTTGTAGCCATTACATAGTACTTATGGAACTGCTTTTCCAATAAGCCGTATATGAACTTAACCTTTTGCTTTTCGTTAAGCTGCAAGCCGTATTCCGACTGCTTCTTTCTGCCCTTCTTTGGGTTCTTGTTAGACTGCTTATCTATACCCAAAACTGTAGGCTCTAAGCCCAATGTTCTGCATCTTTTCAGTATAGGCTGAGTATTTCTTGCCATGCTCTTTTTCCTCCTTCTCTCTTAATCAGACTCTTCTTCTCTTTGGCGGTCTGCAACCGTTGTGAGGAATCGGAGTAACATCCTTAATCATTGTAACGTCAAGACCTGTTGCCTGAAGCGCTCTGATTGCAGCTTCTCTTCCTGCGCCCGGTCCCTTAACGTAAACCTCAACTGTTTTCATACCGTGCTCCATTGCAGCCTTTGCCGCTGTTTCAGCAGCAGTCTGAGCAGCAAACGGTGTGCTCTTTCTTGAGCCGCGGAAGCCTAAGCCACCGGCACTTGCCCAAGATATAGCATTTCCGGCTGTATCTGTTATTGTAACTATAGTATTGTTAAAGGTTGAGCGAATATGTGCCGCACCCTTTTCAACATTTTTTCTATCACGACGTCTTGTTCGTGTAGTCTTCTTTGCTACCTTAGCCATTTAGCTTAGTCCCTCCTTTATTTCTTCTTTCCTGCTATTGTTCTTGCAGGGCCCTTACGGGTTCTTGCGTTATTCTTTGTGTTCTGTCCTCTTACGGGCAGACCCTTTCTATGACGGATACCTCTGTAGCATCCGATTTCCATAAGACGCTTAATATCCAAAGCTAATTGTCTTCTCAAATCACCCTCAACTGTATACTCAGCGTCAATGATTTCTCTCAGACTGTTTACCTCAGCGTCTGTCAAATCCTTTACTCTTGTATCGGGATTTACACCGCTCTGAGCTAAAATCTTCTGTGAGCTTTTCAGTCCTATACCGTAAATGTACGTAAGACCAACTTCAACTCTCTTTTCTCTTGGTAAGTCAACACCGGCTATTCTTGCCATACTTTTCTACACCTCCGTTTAAAGATATCATCAAAAAATTTAATAGTTTGCAGGGTTTTTCACGACCCTTGACTTAACCTCTCCAAGCTGCGCAAAGTGTTGAATTTGCGATAGCTGTAACTGAACAAGTTATATTTTTATGTTTTCTGTGATTGCCCGATTCCATATTATAAATATGGAAAATTCGCAAAATTTTTCAGATTTGCGTATAGGTCAGTGTTTCTCTTCGACTGCCGTGTATGTTGATACACAACGGAGAAGAAAACGCTGAGATATACCGAATATGAAAAATTTTAGCCTTGCTTTTGCTTATGCTTCGGGTTTTCACATATTACCATAACTTTACCTTTTCTCTTTATGATTTTGCATTTTTCGCAAATCGGTTTAACTGATGGACGTACTTTCATCTTCGTCTACCTCCTATTACTTTGAACGCCATGTGATACGTCCTCTTGACAAGTCATACGGGCTCATCTCAAGCTTAACCTTGTCGCCCGGAAGTATCTTTATGAAATTCATTCTCAATTTGCCTGAAATGTGTGCCAATACCTGGTGACCATTTTCAAGTTCTACCTTAAACATTGCGTTAGGTAAGGTTTCGACAACCTTACCCTCCAATTCCAAAACATCATCCTTAGCCAATGTCATATCCTCCTAATTCCGCTAATGCATTCCGCACCTCAAAATTCTCAACGCTGCCTGCATCTGCAAGTTTCGCCGATACCTCATCGGATACTTTTCCCGATGGCTGAACGTGCTTGATTTTTTTCTTCTTGGGGTTTTCAGCTTTTCTGTTTTTACCGTCTGAAAGATAGACATATTCGCCGTCTCTTTTCAGAACGATAAACAAATCCCCTTTATCGCGCCCTGCTTTTGAGCGCACCAGCGACCCGACAACTATTTCCATTACGCACCTCACAGTGTTAATATTTCATAGCCGTCTTTTGTTATGAGAACAGTATTCTCATAATGAGCCGCAAGTTTCCCGTCCGCTGTAACTATGGTCCAGTCATTATCCAGTACTTCGACCTTGTATGTGCCTTCCGTAATCATAGGCTCAATTGCAAGCGTCATACCAGCTGCCAGCTTAACTCCGTGACCTGCCTTTCCGAAATTCGGAACATTCGGGTCTTCGTGAAGGCTCTGCCCCACTCCGTGTCCGACCAAATCACGAACTACTCCATAGCCGTTTTCTTCAGCATGACGCTGAATAGCTGCGGATACGTCACCTAACTTGGCACCATGCTTTAAATATTTAATTCCCTCAAAGAAACACTCTCTTGTTACATCAATAAGTTTCTGTGCCTCCGCACTGATTTTTCCGACGGCAAATGTTCTTGCAGCGTCGCTGTGCCATCCGTTAAGGACAGCGCCCATATCCACACTTATGATGTCGCCCTCTTTAAGAATTGTTCTTTTATCGGGTATTCCGTGAACTACCTCGTCATTTATTGAAGTACATATACTTCCCGGGAATCCGTTGTAGTTCAGAAAATTAGGCTTTGCGCCTTTCGATATTATAAACTCATGCGCTATCTTGTCAAGCTGCTTTGTAGAAATACCGGGGCGAATATTCTTTTCAATAAGCTCTAACGCCTCTTTTGTAATTTGACATGATTTACGCATTTTTTCAACTTGCTTAGCTGATTTAATGGTTATCATTATATCTTACTCCTCAAGTCCCAACGCCTGCATTACAGCCTTTGTGGTATCTTCAAGCTTTTCAGCACCCTGTGCCGTAACAAGAAGTCCCTGCTGCTCGTAATAACCTTTTATAGGCTCGGTCTGGTCGTGATAAACATTCAGACGGTTCTGAATTGTTTCGGGAACGTCGTCCGCTCTCTGAATCAATCCGCCGCCGCAGTTATCACATTTACCGTCAACCGCAGGCTTTTTTGAAATTACGTTATACGGTGTTCCGCACTGCGAGCATTCACGTCTTGAAGACAATCTCTCAACTATCTTCGCATCGTCAACCTCCAGTGAAAGCACCTTGTCAATCTTTACACCCGATTCGGTAAGAGCCTGTGCCTGAGCAATTGTACGAGGGAATCCGTCAAGGATAAATCCTTTCGCACAATCAGGCTTTGACAATCTTTCTTTTACAATCGATACAATTACGTCATCAGGTACCAGCTTACCATCATTTATATACTGAGCGGCTAATTTGCCTACCTCAGTTCCCTCTTTAATTGCCGAACGAAGCATAACTCCTGTCGATATGGTATCTACTCCTAACTTCTTGGATAGGATTTCGCCTTGTGTACCTTTTCCGGCTCCCGGAGGGCCCATTAATACTAAATTCATAGTATGCCGCCTTTCTGAATTATTCTAAGAATCCTTTATAATGACGCATTGTCATCTGTGACTCTATCTGTCTTACAGTTTCAAGAGCAACACCTTCCATAATCAGAAGCGAAGTACCGCCAATCTGAAGTGAAGGGATATTGAATACAGCGCCGACAATTACCGGCAGAATTGCAATAACGCCCAGGAAGAATGAACCGATAAGATTCAGTCTCGATGAAACTCTTGCTATAAAGTCACTGGTCGGCTTACCCGGTCTGATACCCGGAATAAATCCGCCGCTCTTCTTCATGTTGTTCGACAACTCAATCGGATTGAACTGAATTGATGAATAGAAGTATGTGAAGAAGATTATAAGAAGGAAGTATACTGCCGCATACACGATGCTGGTCCAAGCCGGACCGTAACCTGCCGAAAGGCAGCCCAATACGTAATATCCCAATCCCTCTGTAGGCATATTTCCGCCGCTTACCAATCTTACGATTGTTGCGGGGAACGCCATAATTGATGAAGCAAAGATTATCGGCATAACTCCGCCCATAGCAACCTTAATAGGAATGTTTGTGCTTTGACCGCCGTACATCTTTCTTCCCACAACACGCTTTGCATACTGTACAGGTATTCTTCTTTCAGCCTCTGAGAAGAATACTACGAATGCAATTGCCGCTACAGCTACAACCGCAATCAGTACAACTATTGCCAAGCCCTTGAAAGTAACGCCTGTTCCCAAGAACTGCTGATATACAGACATAATTCCCGACGGGATTCTTGACACGATACCGGCAAAGATTAGAAGCGATACTCCGTTTCCAAGTCCTTTTTCGGTAATCAGCTCACCCAGCCATACTACAAATGCAGTACCTGCCGTAAAGGTCAGCACGATTATAAAGAATGTCAGTGCACCCGGATTCTGTATAGCGTCAATACCTGCCGTAACCTTCATGTTGTAAAGTGTTACATAAAGTCCGGCACCCTGTATAAACGCAAGAACAACCGATACATATCTTGTAATTTTATTAAGCTTCTTTCTGCCTTCAACACCCTCTTTTGAGATACGCTCAAGCGCAGGAATTGCTACAGTCAAAAGCTGTATGATAATTGATGAGTTGATGTACGGTGAAACGCCGAGCGCCATAACCGTTGCGTTTGAGAACGCACCACCCGTAAACACATCAAACAGGCTGAAAAGGTCGGTTCCGCCGGCTCCCAAAAATGCTTTCATCGCTTCGCTGCTCAGGTACGGTACCGGAACATGTGCTCCGAATCTGAATACTACAAGCATAAGCAGTGTAAATATCATTCTTGCTCTTAAGCCGGGGATTTTCCACGCATCTCTTAAAGTCTGAAGCATAATTACATCACCTCAGCCTTTCCGCCTGCCTTTTCTATCTTTTCTTTAGCTGACGCACTGTACTTAGCCACTTTTACGTTAAGTTTCTTTGTAACGTCGCCTCTGCCCAAAAGCTTAACTCCGTCAAGCTTTTTGCTGATTATGCCGCTTTCCTTTAAAGTCTCGGCTGTTACCTCTGCTCCGTCCTCGAACTTATTAAGCTCCTCAACATTAACAGAAACATATTGTTTAGCAAATATATTCTTAAAGCCGCGCTTAGGCAAACGTCTGTACAAAGGCATCTGACCGCCTTCAAAGCCCGGTCTTACTCCGCCGCCGCTTCTTGCGTTCTGACCCTTATGACCCTTGCCTGAAGTCTTACCGGTTCCCGAACCGATACCTCTGCCCACTCTTCTGCGAGTGAACTTTGAGCCTTCTGCGGGCTGCAGTTCATCTAATCTCATTTGCTGCACCTCCTTGTCTATTGATTAAAGTTCTGTAACTTCAACAAGATGTGATACCTTGTTTATCATTCCTCTGATCTGCGGTGTGTCTTCCTTTTCAACAACAGATCTTATTTTCCTTAGGCCAAGAGCCTCGACAGTTGCGATTTGGTCTTTCTTTCTGCCGATTGTACTTCTGACCAATGTGATTTTAAGCTTAGCCATTTATGTGCCCTCCTTAACCTCTGATTTGGTCTACAGTCTTACCTCTAAGCTTAGCGACCTCTTCAATCTGCTTAAGCTCTGATAAGCCCTGAATTGTAGCACTAACTACATTTCTCTTGTTATTGGAACGCAGACACTTTGTTCTTATATCCTTGATACCTGCAAGCTCAAGCACTGCACGGGCAGCACCGCCTGCGATAACGCCGGTACCTTGTGCGGCAGGCTTTAACAATACCTTACCTGCACCGTGAATACCCATTACCTCATGAGGGATTGTTGTGCCTACAAGAGGAACCTCGATAAGATTCTTCTTTGCAGCGTCAATACCCTTTCTGATAGCGTCAGGGATTTCAGCAGCCTTACCCTGACCGCAGCCAACATGACCATTACCGTCTCCGACTACAACCAACGCACTGAATCTCATTGTACGTCCGCCCTTTACAGTCTTGGCAACACGATTTATAGCTACTACGTTTTCTTCTAATTCCAATACTGATGCGTCAATTCTCTGTGCCACTTAACTCGTCCTCCTTTTCTTAGAATTCCAAGCCGCCTTCTCTTGCACCTTCTGCAAGAGCAGCAACTCTACCGTGGTATACATATCCGCCTCTGTCGAATACGACTGTCTTTATGCCTGCAGCCAAAGCCTTTTCGGCAACTGCCTTGCCAACAGCCTTTGCAGCGTCAACGTTTGCGCCTTTGCCCTCAAATCCCTTATCCATTGAGGAAGCGCTTACCAATGTAACGCCCTTAGTATCATCGATTATCTGTGCGTATATGTGATTTAAGCTTCTGAATACGTTTAGACGAGGTCTCTCCGCAGTACCGGAGATGTTCTTTCTTACTCTCTGATGACGCTTTATTCTTGCAGCATTAGTATCTTTTCTCTTTATCATTATACGAACACTCCTTTCAATTATTTCTTCTTGCCGCCTGCTTTACCTTCTTTACGTCTGATGTGCTCATCAACGTACTTAATACCCTTGCCCTTATACGGTTCAGGCATTCTGTATTCTCTAATCTTTGCAGCAGTTGCGCCAACAAGCTCTTTGTTTGCGCCCTTTACAAGGATTTTATTAGGTGCAGGAACTTCCAAAGTTATACCATCCTCGGGAGTGTACTCAACAGGATGTGAGTAGCCTAATGATAATACAAGCTTTTTACCCTGAAGCTGTGCTCTGTAACCAACACCGTTGATTTCAAGCTCCTTCGTGAAACCTTCTGTTACACCTACTATCATGTTGTTTATAAGAGTTCTTGTAAGACCGTGAAGTGATTTATGCATCTTATCCTCTGAAGGTCTTTCAACAGTAATAACTCCGCCATCCATTTTAATTATCATGTCGTGGTGAAGCGTTCTTTCCAAAGTACCGTTCTTACCCTTAACTGTAATTTCGTTGCCATCACCAATCTTAACGTCTACTCCGGCAGGAACAGTGATAGGCAATCTACCTATTCTTGACATAGGATTTTCCTCCTTAACTTAAATTTTCTCTGTCTTGTATGTGACAGGTTTTCAGTTCATTGCGTATATGGATTTTACCAGATAAAAGCAAGAACTTCGCCGCCGACATTGGCTTTTCTCGCCTGCTTGTCGGTCATTATACCCTTTGATGTTGATACGATTGCAATTCCCATACCTTTTAATACTCTGGGAAGCTCGTCAGCTCCGGCATAAAATCTAAGGCCGGGCTTTGAAACTCTCTTCAAACCGCTGATAACCTTTTCGTTATTCGGTCCGTATTTTAAATTAATTCTGAGTACATCCTGCTTACCGTCTTCGATTACCTTATAGCTCTTGATGTAACCTTCTTTGTAAAGAATATCAAGAATTGCTTTCTTCATGTTTGAAGCGGGAACATCAACGGTTTCATGCTTTGATGAATTAGCATTTCTGATTCTTGTCAGCAGGTCTGCGATAGGATCAGTTATTTGCATTTAATTTACCTCCTTCCGAAATCTCTAAAGAATTCGTACTTTATATCAAGTTGTGTGTATTCCTTCGATTTACCAGGAAGCTTTCTTTACGCCGGGAATCTGACCCTTGTAAGCAAGCTCTCTGAAGCAGATACGGCATATGCCGAATTTTCTCAAATATGCGTGAGGTCTGCCGCAAATCTTACATCTTGTGTAAGCCTGTGTGGAATACTTAGGCTTTCTTTGTTGTTTTAGAACCATTGCTTTTCTTGCCATGATTATATCCTCCTTAAAACTATGAACGGAACGGAGCGCCGAAAAGTGAAAGCATTTCACGCGCTTCTTCGTCTGTTGCTGCGGTAGTAACAAAGTTAATGTCCATACCTCTGATTTTATCAATCTGGTCATAGTCAATTTCAGGGAATATCAGTTGTTCCTTAATACCTAAGGAATAGTTGCCTCTTCCGTCAAAGCCGTTAGGATTTATTCCTCTGAAGTCTCTTACACGGGGAAGAGCGACATTGAATAATCTATCCATAAATTCGTACATTTTATCGGCTCTCAGAGTTACCTTGCATCCGATATTCATACCTTCTCTTAACTTGAAGTTAGCTACTGACTTTCTTGCCTTTGTTACTATAGGCTTCTGACCTGTAATCTTAGCCAAATCTCCGCACGCTGCGTCGATTGCCTTAGGATTATCCTTAGCTTCGCCCATACCAATGTTAATTACGATTTTTTCAAGCTTCGGTATCTGCATTGTTGATTTATAACCGAACTTCTCCATTAGCGCAGGAGCAACTTCTTTTATATACTTATCTTGCATTCTATTCATTGTTAGAATTTACCTCCTCTCGAAAATTAATCGTTGAATGTTTCGTTACACTTTTTGCAGTATCTTACCTTTGAACCGTCGTCAAGTGTTCTGATACCTGTTCTTGCAGCCTTGCCGCAGTTAGGGCAAACTCTCATAACGTTTGAAGCGTCGATAGGAGCTTCCATCTTTATGATTCCGCTTTCCTGACCCTGCACTCTTGCCTTCTGATGTTTTGACACGACTGCTACGCCTTCAACTATTACCTTGCCCTTTTCGGGAATAGCGGTAACAATTTTTCCCTCTGTTCCCTTATCCTTACCTGCAATAACCTTTACAAGGTCACCGCGCTTTACATGCATCTTTTTCATTGTGTTTCGATCCTCCTATTAAAGAACTTCCGGAGCCAATGATAAAATCTTCATGTACTCTTTATCTCTTAACTCTCTGGCAACCGGGCCGAATATACGAGTACCTCTGGGGTTCTTATCATCCTTTACGATAACTGCTGCGTTCTCGTCAAATCTTATATATGAGCCGTCGGCACGTTTTGACTGATTTACCGTTCTTACTACAACGGCCTTTACAACGTCACCCTTCTTAACAACGCCGCCCGGTGTTGCCTTTTTAACGCTGCAAATGATTTCATCGCCTACCTGTGCGTATCTTTTTCTTGATCCGCCCATAACTCTGATACACATAACTTCTTTTGCGCCTGTGTTATCAGCTACCTTCAAAAGCGTCTGCTGTTGAATCATTTATAACTTCCTCCTTCCGGGCTATATTACTTAACCTTCTCTACAATTTCAACAAGTCTCCATCTCTTATCCTTTGACAGAGGTCTTGTTTCCATAACCTTTACCTTATCGCCTATGGAGCAAACATTCTCCTCATCGTGAGCCTTTAATTTATAAGTGCTCTTTACGATTTTGCCGTATAAGGGATGCTTTTTATTTTCTTCTATGGCAACAACGATAGTCTTATTCATCTTGTTGCTTACAACCTTACCGATTTTGACCTTACGTCTGTTTCTCTCTTCCACTGAAGTGTCCTCCTTTCGAGACTATTTCTACCTGCTACTAAAACAATTACATTGCACTGCCTTGCAGTTCTCTTTCATGAATGATGGTTAAAATACGAGCGATGGTCTTTTTAACGTCACCAATTCTTTTGGGGTTTTCCAATTGATTAATAGCGTTCTGAAATCTTAGATTAAAAAGCTCCTGCTTGAATGAAGCAAGCTTTTCTTCCAACTCAGCGGTTGATAATTCTCTTAGCTCATTAATTTTCATCTTATTCACCATCCTCTGCTTCACGCTTTACAAACTTACACTTTATAGGCAGCTTGTGCATAGCAAGACGCATAGCTTCTCTTGCAACATCTTCGGAAACGCCGGCCATTTCAAACATAACTCTGCCCGGCTTTACTACTGCTACCCAGTACTCCGGAGAACCC